>NZ_BMOD01000009.1 GCF_014646895.1 Deinococcus roseus | reverse complement strand
AGGAGGGTGGTGGTGATGGTTTTCAGCAGGTTGGTTTTCATGTTGGTTTTTCCTTTCGGGGGTGGCAGGGAAGGTCGGGCTTCCGGTGCTGTTCACCTTGAAAGGCAGTATGCGCCAGGGGTTTTAAGGTCTTTTTTGCACCTTGTTAAGATCCTGTGTAGAAAAATTTCTGGCCTTTCCCTGGATCCAGGCTGCACTTTCTGCACAGATTCTGCACGACATGGCAGTATGGAGAAGACACACAAGGGGAAACATGTTGATCCTGACCACAAAATTGCACCGCCCAGATGCTGGCCCTCAACTGGTGCAGCGCGTTCATCTGCTGCAGAAACTGCAGGCGGGTCTGGATGCAGGGTGTCGCCTGACGGTGGTGTCTGCCTCGGCAGGTTCGGGCAAGACCACACTGGTCAGCCACTGGGTGGCCGGGTGTGGCCGTCCAGTGGCGTGGTTGTCGCTGGATGCCACGGACAATGAGGTGGGCCGTCTGATCACAGGGGTGATCGCTGCTTTGCAGACCCTGTTTCCCCAGGCTGGCGACAGGTTGCTGGAAGCCCTGCAGGCCCCTCAGCGGCCTGCACTGCCTGCACTGCTCACTGCACTGGTCAACGCTCTGGCTGAAATCCCTCAGCCTTTTGTGCTGGTGCTGGACGACTGTCATGTGCTGGACGATCCCCAGGCAGGTCAGGCCCTGACTTTCCTGGCAGAGCATCTTCCGGTGCAGATGCATCTGGTGATGGCCAGCAGGGAAGACCCGGCGCTTCCTCTGGCCCGTTTGCGCAGCAAAGGCAAACTGAATGAGATCCGGCTGTCCGATTTGCGGTTCACCTTGCAGGAAGCCAGGGATTTCCTGACCGAATGCATGGGACTGTCCCTGACTTCTGCAGAGGTGGAGGCCCTGGAGCACCGCACAGAAGGCTGGATTGCTGGATTGCAACTGGCGGCCCTGTCTTTGCAGGGGCAGCCAGATCCGCAAACCAGAATTGCAGCGTTCACCGGGAACCACCGGTTTGTGCTGGATTACCTGCTGGAGGAGGTTTTGCAGCAGCAAACTCCAGAAGTGCAACGGTTTTTGCTGCACACCTCCATTCTGCAACGCATGTGTGGCCCTCTCTGTGCAGCGGTGATGGGGATGCAAGCAGGGGTTGCCAGTGGGGTGCTGGAACACCTGGAACGGGCCAATTTGTTTCTGGTGCCCCTGGACGCCGAAAAGCGCTGGTACCGCTATCATCACCTGTTTGCTGGGCTTTTGCGGCAGAGGTTGCAGCACACCCTGCAGCACACCCCGGATCACACAAACCAGTCCACTTTTGCAGATTTGCATGTGCGGGCCAGCCAGTGGTATGAGGAGCAGGGCCTGGGCATGGAGGCTTTTGAGCACGCCTGTGCAGCCAGAGACCTGGACCGTGCAGAAAAGCTGCTGCTGGAGGGCACCATTCCACTGCATTTGCGTGGTGCGGTGGACCGGGTGCTGGAATGGATGGCGTCTGTGCCTGTTCCTGCACTGCAGCGCAGACCGCTGCTGTCTGCCATGAAAGCTTCTTTTTTGCTGGTGCGCGGTCAGACTTCTGGCGTGGCAGAGCACATCCAGATTGCTGAAGATGCGTTGCAACACGCACCAGACACGCCAGAAAAGCACAACATGCTGGGGCAACTGTCGGCCATGCGTTCCACCCTGGCCCTGACCCGGTACCGCTTTCAGGAGGTGATGCAGCATTCTGAAAAGGCCCTGGAAATGCTGTCTCCAGACAACCTTCCTTTTCGCGCAGCAGCCTTGTGGGGGCGGGCCTGTGCACTGGGCATGCAGGGAGAACCTGCAAGGGCAGGGCAACTGTTCCAGCAGGCTTTGACCTTCAGCCAGTCGGTGCAGGACACCTTTTCGGTGATTTTGTGCCTGACAGGTCTGGGGATGGTGCAGGAGCTGCAACACCAGTTGAATGCTGCATCCCAGACGTTCTGGCGGGCGGTGCAGCTTTCAGGGGATCCGGCGCTTCCCAATGCTGCAGATGCCCACCTGGGTCTGGCCCAGATTGCCCTGCAGCGCAACGATCTGCAGGCTGCGCAGCACCATGGGGAACAGAGCCTGATGCTGTCTCGACAGTACGATCAGGCCATTGATCGGTTTTTGCTTTCTGAGATGCTGCTGGTTCAGGTGCAGATGGCCCAGCAGGATGTCTCGGGGGCAGAAACCCGCTGGTTGCGCTGTGAGCTGGCTGCCCGCCAGGGTTTTGCGCACCGTCTGCCAGAATTGCAGGCTTTGCGGGTGAAGTTGCTTTTGCAGCAGGGAAATCTGGATGAAGCTGCTCGACACACAGATGTGCTGCAGGATGCCCAGTGCCAGATTGCGGTTTTGCTGGCCCAGAAAAAGGCAGCGGCGGCTCTGGAATTGCTGGGTCCTCTGCTGAAACTGCTGGAAGAACAGGGGTTGCACAGAACCAGGCTGGAATTGACTTGCCTGCAGGTGGCAGCCCTGCACCTGCTGGGTCAGCAAGCTGCAGAACAGGTGCTGGTTTCTGTGCTGGTGCAAACGGCACCTGAAGGCAGCATTCGCATGTTTCTGGAGGCAGGGTCTCCCATGCTGGGCCTGCTGCGCAAGGTGAAAGAACGCCAGTCCAGCGAAATTCAGACCCATGTGCAGCGGGTGCTGGATGCTTTCGGTGAGGCGGGCACTGCAGGGGTGCTGCAGCCAGATTTTTCTCTTGAAGCCCTGAGCGGACGTGAATTGCAAATCCTGCAACTGGTGGCCCAGGGGCTGTCCAACCAGCAAATTGGAGAACGCCTTTTCCTGGCGCTGGACACTGTGAAGGGCCACAACCGCAACATTTTTGGCAAATTGCAAGTCAAAAGCCGCACCGAGGCCATTGCCCGTGCCAGAGGGCTGGGCCTGATCTGATGGACTCTGGTTTGCTGGACTCCGGTCAGGATTCGGGGACTTGTTGCGTTTGCTGTTTGCGTTTGCGGTAGGCCCGCATAGCCATCAGGGCTCCGCAGGGATTCTGGCTGCAGAAGGTGCCTGCCCCGTTGCGGGTGCGGTCGTAGAAACCGTTCTGGCAGCCGTCGTTGCGGCAGGCTTTCAGGCGGTTCCAGCGTCCAGTCAGGACCAGTTCGGTGATCAGGCCCAGCAGCCGTCCCAGGGCTGCAGAACCTCCCGAGCGTGCAGGCACCAGTGAGACTTCTGTGTCAGAAATCAGCGAAATCAGGGGATGGCTTCTGGCCAGATGGTGCAGGTGGGCTGTGGCCTGCTGCAGGTCTTCTGGCGCAACAGCTTCAGGGTCTTCCAGATGCGAGAGCAGCACCACCACCAGCGCTGCCCTGAGCTGCAAGGCTTCTTGCAGGTCTGTGTCTGTCAGGACATCTTCTGGATTCATCAACTGGTGTTCTTGCAACCAGCGTTCCAGGGTTACAGCGTCTGGGAACTGTTCGGGTTGCAGTTTGTTGGCGCGGGTGTTCACGAAAGCCAGCACCTGTTCCGCTGCAAGGCTGGGCTGCAGGTGGGAGGAGGTTGCAGAAGTGCTGGAGGGGGTGCTGACCATGAGGACCATTTTACGGGACACCTGCAGGACCACAGTGATGCAGGTCTCAGGGGAGGGATGTTCAGGGCTTGACTGTTATGTTCTAAATCGTTATGCTCATAACCATGAAAGGCACATTCATTCCCCATCCATCCAGCAACACCTCATCCAGTACCCCATCCAACAGAATCTGGCTCATCACTGGCGCTTCCAGTGGCATTGGACGGCATCTCGCCCTTGCTGCCCTGAACAGGGGAGAAAAAGTGGCAGCAGCAGCCCGCACCCTCTCTGCCAATGCAGACCTTCTTGCAGCCTTCCCCGATCAGGTGCTTCCCCTGGGTTTTGATGTGAAAGACCAGCAGGCTGTGAAGATTGCCATTCAGCAAGCCGTGGACCATTTTGGACGCCTTGACGTGTTGGCCAACAATGCAGCTTATGGACTCTTTGGAGGGGTGGAAGAAGCCAGCGACCAGCAACTTCGGGACCTTTTTGACACCAATGTTTTCGGGGCCAGCAATGTGCTGAGGGCTGTGCTGCCTGTGTTGCGTCGGCAGCGTTCAGGACACATCCTGCAGGGATCCAGTGTGTATGGCCTCACCTCCCATGCAGGGGTGGGCCTCCTGGCCGCCACCAAACATGCCCTGGAAGGCCTGACCGATGCCCTGCGTGAAGAAGTGGCTCATCTGGGCATCCAGGTGACGTTGCTGGAACCCGGCCTGACCGCCACCCCTTTCCTGGCCAACCTGCAGGTTGCAACCCCCATTGAAGACTACGACGCCACCGTAAGGCAGGTGCAGCAGGGCATCGGTGCCCTTCCAGCCACTGCATTTCTGAAACCCGAAGACCTGGCTGCTGCTGTCCTGGCCGCGCTGGACCAGCCCACCCCTCCTGCAAGACTGGTGCTGGGAGCAGCGGCCCTGCAAGCCGTGCGTTCTACGCTACAAGGACGTTTGCAGGACCTGACCCACTGGCAGGATTTCACTCGAATTGCCGACGGAACCGTTCAGGCCAGCTAAACTCAACACCTTTAAAGCCTTTGACAGAAGCACAAGAGGTTTTCTTTCTGATGTTTCTCTCTGATGTTTCTCTCTGAGGGGTGTTTCTTAAAATGGGAAGATGGACAGGAATCCTGCCATTTCACGGATCAACTTTCACCAATCAACACCTTCAAAAGGGCTTCCAGATCTGGAGGCCCTTTTCCTTTTGGTTTTTCACCAACACCACCCGAGCAACACCTCACCCCACCCGAGCAACACCCCCGAACAACACTTTGGTGTCTGTTGCCGGACACCCTGTTCTGGCTAACATGAAGTCACTGGCAGAGAGAAAGCCTGAGCCAGCCCACCAGCAAACCCCTTCCCCTCAAACCCAACCCCACAGAACAGGATGCCTGATGGTCCTGTTGCAGGAGCTGTCATGCCATGAGCCCCAAACCTGAAGAACCGCCCATGACCTTGCTGCAAGGAGAAATCTACCAGATCCGGGTGCAGGGCGCACTGGGAAACGCATGGTCTGGCTGGTTTGATGGCCTGACCGTTCGTGAAACCCCATCTGGAGAAACCCTGCTGACGGGATTTCTGGAAGACCAGGCTGCCCTGTACGGTCTGCTCAGAAAACTGCGGGATGTGGGTTTGCCCCTGGTTTCCCTGCAACGGCTGGAAAGCCCTTCCCCCTCACAGGAATGAAAGGATTGTTGATGTTGTCTCCCCTGAACCGTGCAAGGCTTGTTGGATTTTTGTTTCTTTTTGCTGCCGTGACCTCCATCATCGGGCTGGTGCTTTACGCACCGATTCTGGGTCATAAAGATTACGTGATTTCTGGTGTTCCCCAGGAAGCCCAGATTGCCACAGCTGTTTTCATGGAAATCCTGCTGTGCCTGTCCATGATTGGCATTTCCATCCTGATGTTTCCGGTGGTGCGGAGGTACAGCGAAACGCTGGCCATCGGGTATGTGTGTTTCAGGCTGCTGGAGTCCACCATTGTGATTGTGGGGATCATCGGGATGCTGTCTGCGCTGACCCTGGGTCTGGAATTTCCTGTGTCAGGCGTTCAAGATTCCCAATCCCTGCTGGCGGTGTCTCGCATGCTGGTGGCCGTACACGACTGGACTTTTCTGCTGGGTCCCAACACCTCGCTGGGGGTCAGTACCCTGATGTTGGGCTGGATCTGGTACCGCTCTGGACTGGTGCCCCGCCCCATTGCGGTGCTGGGATTGCTGGGTGGCCCCCTGATTTTTGTGTCTTCTGTGCTGGTGATTTACGGGTTTTATGGACAGACCTCTCTGCCCGGCGCCATTGCTGCACTGCCCGTGTTCCTTTATGAAATGAGCCTCGCGGTGTGGCTGATGGTCCGGGGTTTCAATCCCACCGTGACCCGCAAATGGCAGGACGTTGCTCTGAAACCCCAGATCTCCTGAAGGTTGCTGGCAGCATCCAGCACGGAAATGGCCCTCTCTGCAACCGGGGTGAAACCCATCCCGGTTGCATGTCAAAAAAGGTGGATGGTTTATGCAGGCAATGGTTTACACCCGATACGGCACCCCTGAAGTGTTGCACCTCAAACAGCTGGAAAAACCCACCCCACGTGAAAACGAGGTGCTGGTGCGGGTTCATGCGGCTTCCATCAACTCTGCAGACTGGCGTCTTCTGACCGCAAACATCTTCCTGGTGCGTCTGAATTCTGGACTTTTTCGCCCCAGGCAGTCCATTCTCGGCAGGGACCTGGCAGGTCGGGTGGAAGCTGTGGGAAGCAAGGTGCAACGTTTCCAGGTTGGAGAATCGGTTTTTGGAGCCCTCACCCATTTCAAGGAGGGAGCTTTTGCAGAGTACGTCTGTGTACCGGAAAGCCTGCTGGAACACAAGCCCATCAACCTGGGTTTTGAGGAAGCCGCTGCAGCACCCCTGGCGGGCATCACGGCGCTTCAGGGCCTGAGGGACCTGGGAGCAGTGCAAAAAGGCCAGCAGGTGCTGATCCAGGGGGCTTCAGGAGGAGTGGGCACTTTTGCTGTGCAGATCGCCAAAAGTTATGGGGCAGAAGTGACAGCGGTGTGCAGCCCCCGCAATGTGGAACTGGCCCGCAGCCTGGGAGCAGACCACGTGCTGGACTACACCCGGGAGGATTTCACCACCACAGGGAAGCGTTACGATGTGATTCTTGCCATCAATGGCTACCAGCCCATCCGGTCTTACCAGCGTGCTTTAAAGGAAAAAGGCCGGTATGTGATGGTGGGCGGAGACAACAGACAGATTTTTGAAGCCCTGCTGCAGGGTCGCAGGCTGTCCAGAAAAGACGGCCAGCAATTCGGGGTGCTGACGTTGCAACCCAATGCAGCAGATCTGCCTTTCCTCAGGGAAAAACTGGAATCCAGGGCCATCAAATCCGTGGTGAACAAAACCTATCCCCTCAGTCAGCTGCAGGACGCCATGCGGTCTTTTGGAGAGGGGCACACCCAGGGGAAAATTGTGATCACCGTGGGTCAGGGCTGAGGGCCAGAGCGAAAGAGGCTGCGTCACAGCAAAAAGAATCCCACAAATGCGGGATTCTTTTGTGCAGTTCACTTGATCTTGTAAGGGCGTTCGCCTTCCCGAAACGCATAGCGGGTGCGCATGATCACATCCTGCTCGTAATTCCCGAAGCGTTTCCCGAACAGATTCAGCCCTCCGGGGTGGCGGGCATCGGGTTTCACGCCAATGCGCACCTCCACATGGTTGGTGTCTTCGATTTTGAGGTCCTGCATGCTGATCCCAGAGATTTTTTCTCCATCGATGTAAGCACCCTCTGCCGTGATGCGCCAGCGTTTCAGCAAACCGTGGGTGGTCTGGTCCAGCGACCACCAGGAGGGCGTGAGTTTGGCTTTCACCCCGCCAAAGTCTGCAGGAGAGGTCCAGGAGCCAATTTCAATGCCATTGACCCACAGGGTGATGTCCGAAGGCCAGTCCAGGTCGTATTCTGGGGCCTCTGAGCAGATTTCCATGCTGATTTCAATTTCGGTGGCCACCGAGCCGTAAGGCAGGTTGTTGGGAAAGTCGTATTCCACAAATCCGGTGCGAAACCAGATCAATTGCGCGTAAACGTGCTCTGGTTCGTAAAAACTTCTGGGGTCGTCGATCAGCCCAATGTATTTGCTTTCGCTGGCCATGCCGCAGGTGGGTTTTGCTTCAAAGCGCTTGTAATTCCCAATGGGCATGGAGACTTCCACCACATCATGGTCTGCTTCGATGTTCACGCCGGGGAGTTTCACCAGGATCTCGTCGTAATTCTTGGAGATCATTTTCTGTCGGCCACGGGTGCCCGGCATGTACTGGATGCTTAAAAGCCCGGCTTCTTCCAGTTGTTTGAGGTTGAAATTGACCGTGGAGTGCGGCTGGTCCAGTGCTTCGGTGAGGGCAGAGACATTCATGGTCCGGTGGGACAGCAGGCTGAGGATCAGCAACCGGGTGTCGGAGTTGAGGGCAGAGAGGACTTTGAGGGCTTCTTCTCCCTCAACCACCAGGGTTTTGTTGCGGGCAATGATCATGCGTTCTCCTGAAAAGCAATCTGAAACAGGCAACTGAAAGGCACCGGGGAGGAAAGAACACAGAGGGGTGCCACCAGCTGTTGTCTCTGACAGTTCCCGAAACTGTGGTAATTATACAAGAAAAATTGACATAAATGGAGAGCGAAGATTGTGCATCCTGGAGCGCAAGCCCCCATTTGACCCCAGATCCAGGCTTCAAAATCCCTGAAACAGCTTTTAAGCGCTGAACTCTGGACAAAAACAGGCCCAACCGGGATTGACCCAGCTGGATCTGGTGCAAAACAGATCAAAAAAACCTGACCCTTTCTGGGAAAAGCCAGGAGCTGAAAGCCTCAGAACATCAGGCGTCTTCCCAGTTTCTGGCCCGGTCCACAGCTTTCTTCCAGCCTGCCAGAAATTTCTCGCGGGTTGTTGCGGACATGTTGGGCTCGAAGCGCTCATCTGCCTGCCACTGCTGGCTGATGTCCTGCAAACCCGACCAGAACCCCACGGCCAGACCCGCCAGATAAGCGGCCCCCAGAGCGGTGGTCTCGGTGACTTTCGGACGCACCACAGGCACACCCAGAATGTCTGCCTGGAACTGCATCATCAGGTTGTTGCGCGAAGCCCCACCATCCACCCTGAGCTCAGTCAAAGTGATCCCGGAATCCTCCTGCATGGCGTGCAACACATCTGCCGTCTGAAAACAGATGCTTTCCAGCGCAGCCCGTGCAATGTGGGCACGGGTGGTTCCACGGGTCATGCCAAAAAGGCTTCCTCTGGCATAAGGGTCCCAGTAAGGGGCACCCAGACCCACAAAAGCAGGCACCAGATACACCCCATCGGTGCTTTCCACACTGGCGGCCAGGCTTTCCACCTCGCTGCTGTCCCGGATGATGCCCAGACCATCCCTGAGCCACTGCACGGTTGCCCCCGCCATGAACACACTGCCCTCTAAAGCATAAGTCAGCTGGTCTTCCCGTTTCCATGCCACAGTGGTCAGCAGGTGGTTCTGGCTGGGAATGGCCTCCTGTCCGGTGTTGAGCAGCAGAAAGCAGCCTGTTCCATACGTGTTCTTGGCCATCCCGACCTCATGGCAGGCCTGACCAAAAGTGGCTGCCTGCTGGTCTCCAGCAATGCCAGCAATGGGAATTTCACCCCCAAACAGGTGAGGCAGGGTCTGGCCATACACCTCGCTGCTGGATTTGACCTCGGGCAGCAGGGCACGGGGAATGTTCAAGATGGAAAGCAGTTCATCGTCCCAGTCTCCGGTGTGGATGTTGAACAGCAAGGTGCGGGCAGCGTTGCTGGGATCGGTGACATGGACTTTGCCTCCGGTCAGCTTCCAGAGCAACCAGCAGTCAATGGTTCCAAAAGCCAGTTCGCCTTTTGCGGCGCGTTCTCTGGCCCCTTCTGTGTTGTTCAAAAGCCATTCCAGCTTGGTGCCCGAAAAGTAAGCGTCCAGCACCAGTCCAGTTTTCTGCTGGAACACCTCTGTCTTGCCCTGCTGCCGCAGTTCATCACAGCGCCCGGCGGTCCTGCGGTCCTGCCACACAATGGCATGTGCAATGGGCTGACCACTGGCCCGGTCCCACAGCACGGTGGTTTCCCGCTGGTTGGTGATCCCAATGGCCGCAATGTCCTGCCCCGAAAGCCCCAGGTGTGCCAGCACCTCACTGGTCACCCCCACCTGGGTGCTGTAGATGTCCTGGGCATCATGCTCCACCCACCCTGGACGCGGAAAAAACTGCTGAAATTCCTTCTGGGCGGTCCCCCTGACGGTGCCCTCATGGTCAAACACGATGGCCCTGCAGGAGGTGGTGCCCTGATCCAGGGCAAGAATGTATTTCATGGCGGCTCCTTCACCTGCTGAATTGCGATGCACGTCTTTTGAACTTACCCGCTGGTGAAAGATGCGTCAATGCGTGTGAACAGATGTTCAGTGGATTTCCCTGTGGGTGATGTCTGGGAGCACTGGGTGTGAGATCCCCCTGCCCTTCGCTGTGCTCAGGGCGGTTCCCCTCAACGAAGGGGGACTTGGTGGGCGTCTGAAATGGTTGCCCTTTGGGACTACAATAATCTCCCAACACTGATGGGTTGGTGTGTGTCTGAAATGGTTGCCCTCTAGAACAACAAAAATCCCCCTTCGTTAAGGGGGACAGTGCGAGTGAAACGAGCACAGGGAGATTATCCCAGCAGCTTCGCCACCAACCCATTGACCAGTTGCGGATTGCCCTGACCTTTTGTTTCCCGCATGACCTGACCGACAAAGAATCCGATCAGGCCGGTTTTGCCAGAACGGTAAGCGGTCACCTTGTCGGGGTTTTGCTCCATCACCTGACGGATCACGGCTTCCAGTGCGCCTGTGTCGCTGACCTGCTTCAGGCCTCTGGTTTCCACAATGGCGTTGGGGTCCTGACCGGATTCCAGGGCTTCTGCCAGCACATCTTTGGCAATGCGGTTGCTGATTTCGCCGCTCTGGATTTTGCTGACCAGACTGGACAGTTGCTCCAGGGTGATGGTGTTGCGCCCTTCACGGATGGCCCCGGACAGATCTCCGATCACCCAGCTTGCCAGATGGGACAGGTGCTCTCCAGACTCTGACAGATAGCTGCTCAGCTTTTCATCCCTTGCCAGCGTGACGGCCTCGGATTCATTGAGGCCTCTGGCTTTGTAAGCATCCACCAGAATTTTTTCTTCTGAGGAGAGAACAACCTGATTTTTCACCTGAGGCTTGCTTTCTGCTTTTGGCTTTTTGCCCTCGGCCCTCGGCCCTCGGCCCTCGGCTTTCTGCTCTGCAAAGGAATCCTTAAGGGTCACAATGCGGTTGAAGACCAGATTTCCTGGGGTGCTTTCCTCGGGGTCCTGCCAGTAGTAACCGACCCGCTCGAACTGGTAACGGGTTTCCTTGCTGTCCGACAGCACACTGGGCTCCACAAAACCCCGGAAGGTTTTCAGGGATTCGGGGTTCAGGTAATCGGTGAAATCGCCCTCCTCTGCATCAGGGTTCGCCACGGTGAAGAGGCGCTCATAGGCCCGGAATTCGGCAGGCACAGCCTTCTCTGCACTGACCCAGTGGACCACGCCCTTGACACCTTTTGGACCGTCATGGCTTTCCGGGTCATAACTGCACAGCAGCTCTTTAACGTTGCCCGCATCGTCCTTGATCACCTGGTTGCAGGTGATGTTGTAGGCATACCTCAATCTGGCCCGACCTCCCAGAGTGAGGCGCTGGAAACCAGAGGTGGCCTCTTCCATAAAATCGTCCTGATCAATGTAGATTTCACGGGTGAAGGGGAGTTTGCGGGTTCCCTCGTTGGGCACATCGTGCGGCCAGTAAGGGGCGTCCAGTTCTTCCAGATGGCCTGCGGGCAGGTTCTCGATGATCACCTTCAGAGGTTTCAGAACGGCCATCACCCTGGGGGAGATGAAATTCAGGTCGTCCCGGATGGTGGCATCCAGGGTACTGAGGTCCACGCGAGAATTGGTCTTGGAGACCCCCACCCGGCGAATGAATTCCCGGATGGCCTCGGGGCGCACCCCTCTGCGGCGGATGCCCGAAATGGTGGGCATGCGTGGGTCGTTCCAGCCACTGATCACCGGAGGCTGGAAGGGCTTGTTCCAGCCGTCCAGGTAACGCTGCTCTGCCATGATGATCAGTTTGCGTTTGGAGAGCACGGTGTTGTCCAGCACCAGACGGGCATTCTCGTACTGGTGGGGGCGTGGGTTTTCGGGAAAACCGCACTTGCCTTTCAGGCTGTCCAGCAGCCAGTCGTAAATGGCCCGGTTGTTCTCGAATTCCAGGGTGCAAATCGAGTGGCTGATGCCTTCGATGAAATCTTCCAGCGGGTGCGCAAAGTCATAAAGGGGATAGATGTGCCAGCCTTCCCCCACATGGTAGTGCGAGGAATGCAGGATGCGGTACAGCACGGGATCCCGCAGCTTCATGTTGGGGTGGGACAGGTCAATCTTGCCGCGCAGAACGTGGGCACCTTCGGGGAATTCGCCTGCACGCATGCGGGCCAGCAAATCCAGGTTCTCTTCCACACTGCGGTCCCGGTATGGACTGGGTTTGCCGGGTTCTTCCAGGTTGCCCCTGAGCTGGCGCATTTCCTCGTCAGAGACAGAATCCACGTAAGCGTTGCCGTCTTTGATCAGCTGCACGGCGCATTCGTAATACTTCTCAAAGTAATCCGAGGCGAAAAGCACCTGGGCAGGCTTGAACCCCAGCCACTCCACATCCTGACGGATGGAATTCACGAACTCGTAGTTCTCTTTTTCGGGGTTGGTGTCGTCAAAACGCAGGTTGCACTGCCCCTGGTAATCCAGTGCGATGCCAAAATTCAGGCAGATGGCCTTGGCATGCCCGATGTGCAGGTAGCCGTTGGGTTCGGGAGGGAAGCGGGTCACCACCTCTGGGTAGCGGCCTTTTGCAAGGTCGCTGTCGATGATCTCGGTGATGAAATTGGGACTGACGTGACGGGCGTCTGTAGAGTGGCTCATATATTGGGTATAAGGATACCACCACAGGGACACGGAAGAAAAAGCTTTTTGTGCTATATGCAGCAGGAATCAGAATGCTCTGACAGGGGGCAACCCGTTTCGGACAGACTGTTTTGAGGATAGCCTATCCATTCCCCGAAACAGACACAGCTTCAAACCTGCGACTGGGCTGCACATACTCCTCCTGAGCTGCCACCAGCTGAATTTCACGGGTGCCCATCTGGTGGGTCAGGTCCAGCAGTCCATAAAGCGCAGAAACAGCATTTTCCAGGCTGTCTTTGATGTTTCTGGTTTTCAGGAAATTCCCCAGGAACAGGGCCGCAATGGCGTCTCCCGTACCATTTCTGGGCGGGTCCAGAGGGATCAGGGGGGTTTGCACCACCCAGGCCCCCTCATCTGAAACAGCCAGCGTTTCGATGTGGTCTGCAGGGGCATCTTCCCGGATCAGGCTGGTCACCACCACAATGCGCGGACCCTCTGCATGAAGCTGAGAGCGCAAGACCTGCACGGCTTCCAGCACCTCCTGCAGGGTGTTCACAGTGTGCCCGGTCAGGAGTTCCAGTTCAAACTGGTTGGGGGTCACGATGTCTGCAGCTTTGACAGCCAGCAGTTTCATGACTTCGGGGATGTCGGGGCGCACGAAAATGCCCCTTCCAACATCTCCCATCACGGGGTCACAGCAGTACAGGGCGGCTGGATTGGCTTCTTTGACCCTGCGCACAGCCTCCAGAATGGCGGCAACGGTGCCTGCATCCCCCATGTACCCGGACAGCACTGCATCACACTCGGCCAGTGAAGTGCGTTCTGCAATACCCTCAATGATCTCCCGGACATGCTCGGAAGGGAAGACCATCCCTTTCCATTTGCCATACCCGGTGTGGTTGGAGAACTGCACGGTGTTGACCACCCACACGTTGAATCCCATGCGTTGCAGCGGAAAGGTGGCCGCAGCATTGCCCACATGCCCATAAGACACCCACGACTGGATGGACAGGATGTTCTGGTGTTTTTTGAAAGGGACTTCGCTCATGGCATCAAGCATAATCCAGCAGCAAAGTCCCGGACCATCACATAAAAGACGCTTGCACCAGATTCACCCCTTCACTGGTGAACTGCAACTCGTCGATGTCGTGCTGGAAGATGGTCTGGATCAAATAAGCAGAGAGGGTTTCTGCAATTTCCAGCTGTGAGAAATCGCCAGCAGAATTGGCATAGGTGCCCAGCGCAAAGGAAGCCGTGATGATCAGCGCCTCGTACAGCTCCTGACGGGTGGCATCGTTCATGGCAGCAAAAGAGGGATCAGAAAGAAAAGTGCGGTTGAGGGCGGCAAAAAGTCCTTCCTGCTGCGCCTCAGACAGTTCCACCCCGGTCAGCACAAAGGTGCTCACGTAAGTGGAATACACCATGGCCCCCACCACATTGTTTTTCAGGCGGGTGTCCTGCACGGCCACCTGCTGGTCGTACACCTGCAACAGCTGTTCAAAAATGCCTGTGGCCTGCTGTTGCTGGCTGGCGTCCAGGTTGGTCAGGGTGGCAGCCAGTTTTTGGGGATAAATGTAAGGGCCTGCTTTGAAACCCGCGTCCAGGGATTTGGCGATGTCGGTCTGGGTGGAGGTGCCAGTGGGGGTCTGGGTGTTGCTGTTGGTTCTGCCCCCTTCGGATTGCCCCTGCCGCCCGAACATGTTGTCCCTGTTCAGGTTGTTCAGCACTCCCTGTCCCTCGGTGTTTCCAATGGGGTTGCCGATGCTGCCCCCCAGGCCGCCTGCAAACTGCGAGTCTTCGGCAAAAACGGGTGCGGCAAAGGTGCCCAGCAGCAGCAGGCCTGTGGTGAAGATTTGTTTGATGGTGAAGTTGGGTCTGAAAGGTCTGAATCTCATGGGGAACCTCCATTTCGGGTCCATCTGGAGTCCCGAGCATCACCCACAGCGTAGACCTTTTTGGGGCTGCCGGATGTGATGAAGCAGCACCGGAAGACCAGGCCTCCGGTGCTGCAGTGAAGGTGTTTTATTTGATTTTTTGCAGGATGGTCAGCAGGCTGGACACCTGTCCCTTGAAGGGATCCACCGCAAAGGGATTGGCTGCAGACATCAGGGCCTGGAAGTTTCCAAAACCCCGGTTGCCGCCCTGTCCGCCCTGACGGTTCTGACCGTTCTGGCCTCCCTGACCGTTGCCCTGGAACGGACCCCCTTGACCGCCCTGCCCGTTCTGACGAAGCTGGTTGCCCTGTCCCCCCTGACCATTCTGCCCGTTTTGACCACCCTGTCCTCCCTGACCGGGCCTGCGGATCTGCTGTTTGTCGATCCAGGTCAGTTGTGGATCGGTGAGGAGGTCCTCAATTTTCACCAGCAGGGCATCTGCATCTTTGGGTTTCAGGGATTTGCGGGTCTGGATGTCTTTCAGGATGGGGATCAGTTTGGCAGCCTGGGCTTTGCTGATCGCCAGTCCTTTTTGCCTGTGCACCTCGCCAATCATGCGCAGGGTGCGGGAGAGGTCCTGCACGGGCTGGAAAGCCTGCATTTTGGCCCGCATGGCAGGGTCAATCTGAAACTGGCGTTGCCCCTGTCCCTGATTTTGCCCCTGGTTCTGGTTTTGTTGTGCCATGGCTGGAGAAGCTGCAAGCAGCAGCATGCTGATGAAGAGGTTTTTTTTGTTCATGGAGATTCCTTTCTTGCTCGTAACGGTTTTACTCATAACGAAGAGAGTCCACAGGGTCAAGTTTTGCAGCCCGACTGGCGGGGTAATACCCGAAAAACACCCCCACCACCACCGAGAAGGTGAAGGCCAGCAGCATGCTGGATGGAGACATCACGGGGGTGATGTTCAGGACTTTCCCCACCCCATTGGCGAGGCCCAGTCCAATGGCAATGCCCAGCAAGCCGCCTCCCACAGAGAGCACCACGGACTCGGTGAGAAACTGCGTGAGGATGTCTCGGGGTTTGGCCCCCAGGGCCTTTCGGATGCCAATTTCACGGGTGCGTTCGGTGACACTCACCAGCATGATGTTCATGATGCCGATGCCGCCCACCAGCAGGCTGATTCCTGCGACCCCACCCAGAAACAGCGTCAGGGTCTGGGACACCTGATTGATGCTGGCGAGTGCATCGGCCTGGTTTTGCACCTGAAAGTCGTAACTGGTGGGATCGGTCTGCTCGTGCTGCGTGGCCATCAGTTCTGTCACGGTGTTTTGCAGGTCTTTGAGGGTTTTCTGGTCCGGTCCCTGAATGTAGATGTTGGACACCGTGGGATTGGAGGGGCTGGACCTGGAGAGGCGTTTCTGGAAGGTGCTCAGCGGGATCAGGACGCTGTAATTGGCGTTGGCAAAGCCCGCATCTCCCTTGTCAGGAAGCACACCCACCACCGTGAAGGAGATGCCACCCAGTTTGATTTTCTGCCCGATGGGGTCCACATCGGTGAGCAGGTCCTGCGCAATCCCGTACCCGATCACTGCGGTGCGTTTGCGGCCATCCACATCTGCCTTGCTGAAAAAAGCCCCTTTGTCCACGGCAGAATTGCGCACGGTTGCGTAATCGGGCCAGGTTCCGGTGACCTGCACGTTCAGGTTGCTCTTGCCGTATTTGATCTGGTAACGGCCCTGGCTGACCGGGGCAATTCCGGCCACCTGACTGCCAAGCTGTCGCTGGATGGCCTCCACATCTTTCATGGTGACGCTCTGGCGGTCTCCGGTGCGCACGATGCCGCCCCCACCCCCCTGGTTTCTTCCGCCAAAGTTGGGTCCAACGGTGAGGAGGTTGGTGCCGAGGCTTTCTAAAGATTTGGTGATGTTGCTGGTCGACCCCTGCCCAATCATCACCAGAGCGACCACGGCAGCCACACCAATCACCACGCCCAGCACGGTCAGGGCAGACCTGAGGGGGTTCCCGATGATGGCTTTCCAGGCAATCCGAAAAATCACCCCCATCCCGATGCTCCGTCTGGAGGGTCGGGCGGGAGGGTTTGCAGCTTGTGATCTGGTGCTGCTCATGCAGATTCCACCCCTGACGGTTCAATTCTGGGCTGCTCGATGTTGCCGTCCCGGATGCGGATGATGCGTCGGGTTCGGGCGGCAACTTCCATTTCGTGGGTCACGATGATCACCGTCACCCCTTCCTGATTCAGCGACTCGAACAGGTTCATCACCTCTTCTCCCGTTTTGGTGTCCAGCGCTCCCGTCGGTTCATCTGCCAGCAGCAAACTCGGGTTGGTGGTGAGTGCTCTGGCAATTGCCACCCTCTGTTTCTGGCCCCCTGAAAGCTGGGAAGGCAAATTTCGCCATTTGTCGGCCAGCCCCACTTTTTCCAGCAAACCCATGGCAACCTCTTTGCGTTCCCGTGCTCCGTATCCTGCGTAGGTGAGGGGCACCTCAACGTTTTCCAGCACGTTCATGCGGGAGAGCAGATAAAAGGCCTGAAAGACAAACCCGATGTGCTGGTTCCTGAAGTCGCTTCGCTGGTTTTCGCTCAATTGGGTGACATCCTGACCGTTCAGAAAATACTGACCACTGGAGGGGCGGTCCAGGAGGCCGATGATCTGCATGAGGGTGGTTTTTCCGCTGCCTGATGGGCCGATGAGGGAGACCATTTCTGCTTTCTCTATGGTGACATCCACGCCTTTGAGCGCTTCAAAGGTGTCCTCCCCGATTTTGTAGAGCTTTTTGACCTGCCGGATGTCCACCACGGGGGTCATCTTCCAAACCCTCCCCCCAGAGGAATGCCAATCGCGCCCCCCCGGAAATTGTTGCCCTGTCCGTTTTGCCCATTTTGTCCTGTCTGCCTCTGGGTGCCGGAAGCAGAGGTGGTTGTGGTGGTGGGCAGCACCACTTTCTGACCGGGTTGCAGACCCGATTCCACCACGATGTTGGTGCCGTCATCGGGACCGGTGCGCACCCGCACGGCTTCAATGGTTCCATCTTCATGCTGCACGTTCACGTAAGCCCTGCGCCGCACCGTGTCCACTGCAGTTTTGGGGACCATCATGGCTGCAGGCACCTCCAGCGTGATGATGGTGGATTCTGCACTCATGCCCGGTCTGAGGGTGTGCTCCGGGTTGTCCAGGGTGACCGTGGCATTGAAGACCGCAATGTTCTGGGAGATGGTGGCGGAGGGATCCACCTGGGTGACTTTCCCTTCAAACGTCTGGTCCGGGAGGGCATCCAGGGTGACCTCCACCCGCTGACCCACCTTGACCTTGCTGATCTCGGTTTCATCCACCTGCACCGGAACCTTGACTTTGTTGTCGTTCTGGATGGTCAGAACCCCGGTGTTCCCGGAAACCATGGTGCCATCTGCGCTGTCCAGGCTGCTGATGATTCCAGAGATGGGGGCGTAGATCTTGGTCTGGGCCAGGTTGTCCTGGGCGGTTTTGATGGACAGTCTGGCCTGTTCCACAGCAAGCTGGGAGGATTTGAGGTCCTGCGCTCCTGTGGTGCTTTTGGTGGAGAGGTTTTCTCTGGCGCTGGCCAGATTGAGTTTTGCTGTGGTGAGGCTGCTTTCTGCCTTTGCAAGGCTGTTTTTAGAATCTTGCAAAACCTGGGCACTGATGCCGCCCGCGTCATAGATCTTCTGGTTGGCATTCAGGGTGGTGAGGGCCGTGTTGTAATCGTTCTGGGCGCTGGTGTAGCTCAGCTGTGCGTTTGCGATGGCCTGCTGCTGTCCCAGAATGGTGCTGTTCTGGTTGGCCTTCAGGCTGTCCAGTTGCAGTTGGGCCTTCTGCAAAGAAATCTGGGCATCGGTTAAAGCCTGCTGGTACTGGTCGGGATCAATGCGGGCCAGCAGTTGCCCCTTCACCACCCGGTCCCCCACGTTTTTCAGCTGTTGCACGGTGCCTGAAACGTTGGATTTCACGGCGTAGGTGGTGCTGGCCTGCAAGGACCCTGGCCCCTCTACAGTGATCTGGAAGTCCTGAGAGGTGACCTCCGCTGTCTGAATCTGGGCCACGGTGGTTTCGGTGGCCTTGTTTTTCTGCTGGTACCAGTACCAGCCTCCACCCGCCCCCAGCACCAGCACGACGCCTCCTGCAATCAGGAAGCCCCTGGCGCGGGGTGTCACTGGGTGCCTCCCAGGGTGTTCAGGGTGTCCACGCCTGTGGCCACTGCCAGTGCAGCAATGGCTTTCAGGGAGCTGTCTTTGGCCTGCAGGTAACTTTGTTCCGATTTCAGCACGGCCACTTCAGATTGCTTGAGCTGGTACTTGGAGATGGTGCCGTTCTTGTATCTGGCCTGATCCTGCTTCAGGGTGGCCTGGCTGTTGTTCAGGTCTTCCAGACTGAATTTGCTGCGTTCCTGGCTGTTCAGGTAGCTCTGGTACGCATCCTTGACGCTGCTCTGGGTGCTGGTTTTCTGCGAGGCGAGGCTGCGCTGGGCGCTCTGCAGGCTGGCTTTTGCGCTGTCCAGGGTGCTTCTGGGCGTGTAATCGTTGTCCGAGAACTGCACATTCATCTGCGCAATGGTCAGGCTCTGGTTGCTCTGCAGCAGGGTGGGAAGGCTGCTTTCACTGCTTTTCAGCAGGTCGTCCAGTTTGTAGGCGGTCACTTTCAACTGGGGCTCACTGACCTGGAAGTTGTCGGGCAGGCTGCCAGCGGTGTAAGCATCCAGTTTCTCTTTCAGCACAGGGAAACTGGCCTGGGCGTTTTTCAGGTCCTGCTGGCTGGAATTCAGGGTGTTCTGGGCCTTGCTCACATCCAGTTGCGTGGCGTTCTTGGTGGCCAGTTTGGCTTTTGCGATGTCCAGGTTCATCTGGTCCAGATCCACCTGGGCTTTTAAAACATTCAGGTTTTCCTGGGCTTCCAGCACGCTCAGGTAAGCAGAAAGCACGTTCTGGGTGAGCTGCAACTTCACATAATCCAGCTTGAGGGTTTCCAGCTTCACGCTCTGCTGGGCCTGGGTGAGGGGCAAAATCAAAGTGCTGGGATCTTCGTTTTTGGCCTGCAGATCGGCCTGGGCGGTGCTCAGGCTGGTTTTCTGGTTGGCCACATCGGTGCCCCTGTCGATGGCCAGTTTCAGGACGCTCTGAAACGTCACGGTTGTTGCAGACTGGGCAAAAGCTGCACTGGAAGCAAGTACCACCATCACCAAAATGCCATTTCTCACGATGCTCCTCCAAAAGGCTGTCCTGCTGCGGCCAGCAGGTCCAGAACCGCAGAAAGCAGGGACACCTCTGCGGAAGTTTTGTCTTTCTGGGCCTGTTCCAGTGCAATTTGCGCTCCGGTCAGGTCAAGGCTGGTGCTCAGACCCGCCTTCAGGCGTGCTTCCATCACTTTCAGGTGCTCACGGGCCAGTTCCAGGTTGCTGTTGCTGTTTTGCACCTGCAGTCGGGCCAGTTGCACGCTGCTGTACTTCTGTTTCACATCCAGAATGGCCGTCTGTTTTGTGGTGTCCAGAGCGGCACTGGCACTCTGCAGGTTCAGTTGCTGGGTCTGGATGTTGGCGTCCTGGGTGCCGTCCACAATCGGAATGCTGGCAGAAAGGCTGACCTTGTAACCGGTCTGGCTGCTGGTGTTCTGGGTGCTGTTCTGGAAGGAATAGCTGGCACTGCTGCTCAGCACTCCGGTTTGCAGGTTCAGGCCCAGATCTATCCCCAGACCACCACTGCTGATCCCACTGGACACGGTGGCATTGGGCCTCCAGCGGTCTTCAATGGCCTGATTCAGTGCCTCCTGGGCAGATTCCAGCTTCATCTGGGCTTTCTGCAGATCGCTGCGCTGGGACAGGGCCAGGGTGGTCCACTGCTGCAGGGTGCGGTCAGGCAGTGCAGATTGCACCTCTGCAGTGAATTCCCCTTCAGGAAGCGGCAGGCCCAGGGTGTTCCCCAGGGTGCTGCGGGCCACCTCCAGGTTGTTCTGGGCTTTCAGGGTGCTGGCCTGTGTGGTGTTCACTTTCTGCTGGGCCTGCAACAGGGTTTCCAGACTGGCCGTGCCCTGTCCTCTCTGCTGCTGGGCCACCTGCAACTGGCTTTCTGCCAGCGTCTGGTTTTCCTTCGCCAGTTTCAGGTCCAGTTCTGCCAGAGCGACACTGTAATAACCGCTGATGATTTTGCTGTTCAGGATGTTGCGGGCATCGCGGGCATCCAGCAAAGCACTTTTCAGGTTGCGCTGTGCGGTTTTCAGGCCATCAAAAGCCGTTCCCCAGGGCAAAACAGGCAAAGAAAGGGACAGGTTCACACTTCCTGATTGCTGGGTGCTGGAAAAATCCGAGGTGTTCAGGGAATAATTTCCACCTGCATTGACTTTCAGCCCGAGCGCGGCCTGCGCAGCATTCCAGGCCGCAGCAGCTTGCTGTTCGGAAAGCAAAAGGTTCTGTCCAGCAGGTGAAGAAGGAATCAGGTTCAACAAATCCTGCGGCGCAATCGGGGCCGCCAGACTGTGAAGGGACCCCAGAAAAAGCAGCAGGGTCAGGGGACGTGTAACACGCACATTCTTACCTCCATATTCCAGTCTGGTTTGGGGCAGTGAAGGGGGAGTGGACCTTTTGTGGAGATTTGATGGAGATGTTTTGATGCCGAGGGCAAAAAGACAGCAGAAGGCAGAAGGCAGAAGGCAGAAATTATGTGATGGTTTGGTGTCCATTTGGATTTAAAGCAGTAACCTGAAGAGAAGAATCTCCTGCACCACAGCCAAAGGAGCAAAATCCCATGGTTCATTTTTTGAACATCCCATTTCAGGCCCTTTCATCCCAGCATGCCCGAAAAAACATGGTGGTGCTGTTTTGCATCTTCTGGATGGGGTTTTCTCAGGCTGTGGCCCTGGACCTTTACAGCCTGTTTGAGTTGAAAGGCAAGGTTGCAAAAGTCTCCATCTCTTATCAGCAGGATCTTGCCAGTGTTCTGGAAGCCTCTTATCGGGAAATCACTTTCAATGCTGCAGGCTCCTCTGCCACCGATGTTTTCCAGCAGCCCATAGGGTTTGATTTGCAGGTGTCCATTTACACCTGGAATCCTCAAAACCGCACCTTGCATCTGGAGGTCACCGAAGAACAGGAACCCTTTGAAGTGCGGGACTCGGTTTTTGATGGGAAGGGCTGTGAGATCCAGACCCGCATTCAGCAAGCCGCAGATCCCAGACGGCACACGGAAATCCGTCAATGTGATGCCTCAGGCCGCGTGCTCAAAGGGAAAATATATCTGGAAGGCACCCCTGGTTTTAAAACCCTGACCTACCAGCACCTTGCAGGAGGCCTGGTCCTGAAAACAGAAAGCCCCTCTGAGCACCCGGGCTGGAAGGATTATCAGGTGAAAAATCCGCAGGGTCTGGTGCTGGAAGAGGGGGCTTTCTACAAAAACGAGAAAAATCCGGCTTACCGTTACAGCTACACTTTCGATGCAAAAGGCAACTGGATTGAAAAAAGGGCTTATGGCTGGCAGGAAACCACCCAGAAATGGAGCAGCAGACCCTACCAAATCACTTTCCGGGAGATCGCGTATCTCTGATTCAGGGATGCAACGCCATCCAGTGTCTTAACTTCCCGATCCACTGGTCCAGCCAGCCGTCGGTGGTGACCCAGTGGGTGTCCCAGCGGCCACTTTGCACCAGGGCCACCTCCACCCCCATGATCCACAGATGTTGCCCTGCAGCAAGCAGGGGAAGGGCCGCTTTTTCTTTATCGTCCAGAGGCCTGACGGATTCGTAGCCTTGCAGGTAAGCCTGAAAAACGGCTGGAAAGGGTCTGGGTTCAAAATCTCCGACCAGGGCTGTGGACCACAGCATCACCGCCACTTCGTGTGCCCTCCAGCCGTAACCCACTGTGGTGAAGTCTATCAGGGAAAGCTGGTTTTCCGGGGTGAACAGCACATTGGTTTTGTGCAGGTCCCCATGAATCACCCCATAAGCTGCCCCATGGTCCGGGAGGGTGCTGATCTGAATGGACACCCGGTCTGCCACCTCCTGCAAAAAGTCCAGATCCTCCGGCCGCTGCTGCAAATAAGAAGTGAGCAGTTTGATGGGTTCTTCCACAACAGGAACGGCATCATAAATGGGCAGGGGAAGCA
This sequence comes from Deinococcus roseus, assembly GCF_014646895.1. Classification (NCBI taxonomy): domain Bacteria; kingdom Thermotogati; phylum Deinococcota; class Deinococci; order Deinococcales; family Deinococcaceae; genus Deinococcus; species Deinococcus roseus. The sequence continues at coordinate 159,046 of NZ_BMOD01000009.1, read as the reverse complement.
CCTGGTCCACATTCCATGCCCGGTGCAACTCACCCACAGCCTGACCGTACAGCTGTGCCTGTTCTGCAGTCAGGTTTTTTCCGGGGGCAACTCCGGGCACACCTTCAAAGAGCACCGCCACCCGGATGCCTTCTGGTGCGTTCAGCAGGTGCAGGTAACTTCCATCTTTTCTGGAAAGGGCACGGGCCACTGGCACCCCGGCAGCGTGGGCGATTTCCAGCAGATCAATTTCGGTGGCGATTCTCAGGTGGTGCTCGGGGTCTTTGTTGTGGGTGTACACCCGCAAATAGTGGGTCTGATCTGCAGCCCGAATCTGGTAGGTGTCGTTGTCGCCTTGCAGGTACAGAACGCAGGAAATGGGGAAGGGGAGGTCATGCTCCTGCTCAACCAATCTCTGCAGGGCATGGGCATCCAGCAAGCTGGACTGCACAGGAAAGAAATTCATGCTCCCAGATTACGGCAAGGCGGGTTTATTTGCTGTGGGCTGAAAGGCTTATTGCTGCCTCCAGTAACCTATGTTATCTTTAACCTATGTTAGGAGATTTATGTCCATCAAACACGCGATTCTGGGCCTTCTGAGCTGGAAGCCCGCCACCGGATACGACCTCAAAAAGCACTTTGAGGGATCTCCAGAGATGCACTGGTCTGGCAACAACAACCAGATTTACAAGGCCCTGGTGCAACTTTCAGATGAAGGTCTGGTCACCAACGAAACCCAGCATCAGGACGGTGCCCCCACCAAGAAGCTTTACAGCCTGACCGAAACCGGACTGCAGGAATTGCGCCAGTTCGTGCTGACCAGACCCGAACTTCCAGAATTCAGGAAGCCCTTTCTGGTGCAACTGGCCTGGGCAGACCAGCTTTCCGACGAAGACCTCTCTGACCTGATCACCCGCTACGAAGACGAACTGGAAATGGGCCTGCGCATGTTGCAGGAAAGCCACAAACGAAACCCACCCGCCCCACAGCGCACCACCAGAGAAAAGCTGCTCTGGAAGATGATGCAGGACAGCCTGATCACCTCTTATCACAGCGAACTGGACTGGGTGATGCGCCTGCGCAAAGAACTGGACCTCTTGCCGTCCTCTGCCAAAGGAAAACCCAACATGAACCATCAGGTGATTCACCACAACAACAAAACCTACATCGAAGTGTTTTCAGCCAGCGCTCCCCTCAAGTCAGAGCAGGACACCCTGGATCTGGTGGCCCTGAGCTGGCAGGAGCAAACCCCCCTGCTGATGCTGCACGAGCAGGTCCTCTCAGAAGAGTTCTTCCAGCTGCGCACCGGGGTGGCCGGAGCCATGCTGCAGAAAATCACCAATTACCATCTGAAAACCGCCCTGATCGTGCCAGACTGGCAGCAAAAGCAACTGCGCTTCCGGGAAATGGCTGCAGAATCCAACCAGGGACAGGTGTTCAGGGTGTTCGAGAACAGGGAGGATGCGGAGAGCTGGCTGGTGGGGTGAACCTTTCTGATAAGGATTGACTTATCACCTTGATAAGAGTAATCTTATCGCATGACCATTCGCCATTACCTTGCCCGGCACCCGCAACAGCGGAAAGGCCACCCGCTGCTCATCGAAGATTTGCTCAAGATGGCAGAGGCAAGCAAACACGAAGCGGTCAGTGCCTGCCTGGCCATGTGTGAGGATCTGTACCTCAACGGTTCCAGAAGCCGGTACATTCGCCCGATTCAGGGTTCTCCCCTTTATGAACTGCGCACCCAGGCCAGAGACCAGAAAGCCTGCGCCAGGGTGTACTTCTACTGGAGAAACCCCGAAGAGGTGGTGCTGGTCCATGCAGAAACCACCGACCATGACCGGGTCAGCATGAAGCTGCTGAACGGCTGTGCTGCAGTGCGTTCAGCAGATTTGCAGGGCAGAAATGTTCTGGACAGGGCTGTTGCAACATGAGCGCAGAGGACATCCTGAAGCGCCTCAAGGACATTGCAGACCTGGACGAAAACCCCAGCGACGAACTGATGTCCCTCTTTGCCCTGGCCCAGCCTTCCGATTTTCCCAAGATGTCCCAGGTGCGCACCTGGACCCCTGCAGAACTGCGGGAGACCGTGCAGACCGAAATCACCCTGCGGGAAGCCGGAAAGCTCATCGAGAAAGCCCGTGAACTGCGCGGCATCTCCACCCGCGAACTCGCCAACAGGGTGGGTGTCTCCCAGCCCCGTGTGATGCAGATTCAGGCTTCAGGAGAAACCCTGGGCATCCAGACCCTGGTGAAGTTTGCCACGGCCCTGGGCTTCAGGGTGGTGATTGAACTCATTCCCGAAGAAGGTGGAGAACCCATCCGGGCCACCTGACCTTTTGCTCAAAGCTGACCTTCAACCCTCTGGTTCTGCCAGAGCAAGCCTTCTCGTGTGCATTCAACGTCGTTCCTGTGTTGATTCAAAATGCACTTTCCTCAGGAGAAACCCCATGACCACTGCTTTGCTCACCATCGACACCATTGTGAAGTACCTCAAAGAAAAAGAAGTCCACCTGGAAATGCAGGACAACAATGGCCAGCGCTTCATTCGCATGGGCTGGAAATTCGAGATGGGCGACGCTGCCGTTCTGGTCAGCCTTGCTGACACCGGTGACGACACCAGCCGCCTGGAAATCACCTGCGTGACCCAGAAAACCTACGAGCACCGCCAGAAGGAAGTGCTGCAACTGCTGAACTCCCGCAACCGTGAACGCGCCTTCAGCCGTTCCCTGGACAGCGACGGCAACGTGTGGCTGGAATACGTGGGCTTTTACCCCACCCTCAGCGAGTTTCCCCAGAGCACCTTCGACACCCTGTTCAGCGGCGTATTGATGCACTTCCAGGACGATTACGCCACCCTGGAACAGCACACCCTCAAGGGCTGATCCTGCTTCTGTCAGGTCAATCCAGCCTGAAGATCAATTCTCTGGTTTCTTGATCTCTGGCCTCTGAAAATCCCAGGTCTTCACCGACCACCTGAAACCCGCATTTTTCCAGCACCCGCCTGGAACCCACATTGTCAAAAGCAGCACGTGCAAAAAGAGGTCGCACGTGCTGCTTTTGCAGGTACAGGTGCAAGGCCAGTGTTGCCAGATTTTTTCCCCAGTGGGTACGGTCCAGCCAGTATGTGATTTCCCTTTCGCCCTCCATCAAAAAAGACCCCAGTTGCCCGACCACCAGACCGTCATGCTCGATGGTCTGAATTTCATTTTCCGGGTTGTTCAAAATGCGCTGCCAGTGCTGGTCAAAGGCCGTCCGGTTTTCAGGATCTGGACGGGTGAAAGCGGCCATTTGGCGGGCTTCAGGGTCTTTCTGGTGCTCGAAAAACACCTCCAGATCTGCTGAAGTGACATCACGCAACAGGAGTTTAGGGGTTTCCTGTTCGGTCATCGGTAAGCCCTGAGGGGCCAGAGTTTGAAATGCCGAATCTGGGCTGAACCAGATTGTGCCAACCCGCTGATTTTCAGGTCATGGGACGATGGATAAACCAGATCCGAGATCACGGTTTTGCCACCTTCTGCAAAGACCTCGATGGAAGACCAGTCCAGAAAAATGCGCAGGTTCAGGGTTTCTTTGGTTGCGTTTAAAACTGCTGTATGAGCACCATTGAATCCTGCTGCTTCGGTTTTGCTGTTGCGTTGCAGAAGCAGTTCAGAGGTGTCTTTTTGCCAGATCAGGGTCACTTCTTCCTGACCTCCAAAAACAAATTTCAGGCCGGTTTCTGCAGCATCCAGCATTTCCAGTTCCAGCTCGATTTCCAATGTGGTTTGCTGGGTCTGGTGAAGCAGGGTGGCCTGTTCTGTCAGGGGAAGGGCAGACAGGACGGTGGGCTCACCCCTCAACACTTCCAGTTCAGGGATGGGGGTCTGAACCAGGGCCAGTCCTTCTGCATCCCGTTGCAAAGACAGCACCCTGGGAATGGACATGTGCCCGTTGAAGACCTCTCTGGGGATGTCTCTGGAGTACTCCCAGTTGTTCATCCAGGCCAGCCAGATTCTGCGCCCCTCCAGGTTGGAGAAACTGAGGGCAGCGTAGAAGTCCTTGCCATGGTCCACCCATCTGGCCTCCTGCTGCGCCTCAAATGTGGTGCCATCGAAATGACCCACCCAGTACTGGCATCCAGACCCGCCATGCGGTCCTCCTGGGTTGAGGTCCAGTTTCAGCACCCAGCGGGTGTCTCCCTCTGGTGTGGGCAGTTCAAAGAGCTCCGGAACCTCCCAGATGCCCCCGGTGTGGCCTGCAGGCCCAAAATGGCTGAGCAAAGTCCAGTTCTTCAGGTCAGAAGAGCCATAAAAAGCAGCTTTGTGATCGTCTGGAAGGGCCAGCACCATGATCCACTGCTGGCTTGCGTCGTGCCAGAACACTTTGGGGTCCCGGAAAGCGGTCATGCCCACGTCCAGCACCCGTTTGCCATATTTGGTCCAGGTGCGTCCTCTGTCCAATGAATACGCCAGATACTGGGACTGGTTGTATCCGACCCGCTGGTGTCCGGTGTATATGGCGACCAGGGGAGGGTTTTCTGCCCCAGAATCATCACTTCCAAAACCCGAAGTGTTCTGGTGGTCCACCACGGCACTTCCAGAGAAGATCATCACATCGCCATCGTCTTCAATGGCCACAGGAAGTTCCTCCCAGTGCACCATGTCTCTGGAAATGGCGTGTCCCCAGCTCATGTTCCCCCATTCATTCCCGAAAGGGTTGTACTGGTAAAAAATGTGGTATTCCCCCTGGTAAAAAAACAATCCGTTGGGGTCATTGATCCAGTTCCGGGCAGGAGAGTAATGAAATTGGGGTCGGAAAGGCTCTCGGAAAGAAGGATGCTGGGTCATGGGGGTCCTTTCGAGATCACATTTTCAAGATCAAAGGAGATCAAAACGGGAGAGGCTGTGGATCAAGCCTGAAGGAATGGTGGATGGGGTTGATGTGCCTTCATTTTAAAGGATTCCACTTCAGCAACAAAGCAGTGAACTTGATCCTTCAGCTGAGGCAGGAGGTGCATAAAACCCATTCCAGAACTGGACTTTGTTCTCCTTCTGGAACAGCGTTCATTTTTTACTGTTGCCCCTGCAGGATTGCATAAGATTTCAGCTAGACCTACTGCATTCCATCTTGCAAAGTCTGGAAAGAGGACCATTTTGCAACCCCATTCCCTTTTTTTGCTGGCCAGTTCCAGAAAAGACGGCAACTCAGAGCAACTGGCCCGTGCTGCTGCAGCACACCTTCCTGCAGGAGTAAAGCAGACCTGGCTGCATCTGGCAGACCATCCCCTCCCATCCTTTGAAGACCTCAGGCACAACGGCCAGAGCTATCCTGCGCCAGAAGGCCATGCCAAAGTGCTGCTGGACGCCACTTTAGAGGCCACGGATCTGGTGGTTGTGGCTCCCCTGTACTGGTACAGCCTGCCCACCCTCGCCAAACGCTACCTGGACGAATGGAGTGCCTGGCTGCGCCTCCCCGATGTCCATTTTCGGGACCGCATGACCGGGAAGAAACTGTACGCCATCACCACCCACACTGGAAAAAAAGAAGAGGTGGAGCCCCTCACCGAATCCCTCAGGCTTTCTGCGGAGTACATGAAGATGCAGTATCAGGGCGCATTGATCGGATGGGGGTCCAGACCGGGAGATGTGCAGAGGGACACTGCTGCACTTGAGCAGGCCCAGGCGTTTTTTCACAGACAGGGATAAAGTTTTCCAGCCACAGAACAGAAAAACCAGAGCGGGGAAATCCGGCTCTGGTTTTCTGGTTCAAAGTCAGTGTTTATGCTGACTGCTGATCGCTTTTAAAGCATCACCCGTCCCACCAGCAATGGCCGCACGCTGGGACCGTAAAAATCAGAGTTCTTGGAGTTGCTCCAGGTGTAACCCAGAATGCTCTTGTCGGTCTTGCTGGCATACAGGCGAAAGTAACCGCTGCCTGCACCGGGATAGGCGGTCTTGCTGGTGCTGTTGTAACGGGTGTCCTGGGTGCCGTGGTAAGCGCTGGAAGAATCAATCACCTTCACCAGGTACTCCTCGTAATTGCTGAGTTCGGAGGGGTTGGGCAGGGGATTGGTCTGGTCTGCGTTCTGGAACAGGGTGGGGGCTGCTGCAACCACCATCACGTGCCCGGTGGCGGTGGCATCAGGGTCCAGGTATTTCATGGCGATGACATCTCCGGCCTGCAGGTCGGTGGCCTTGCCCACCTTCAGGAAGTGGGTCTGGGCATCAATGGTGTTGAAGACATCTGCTGCAGTGGGACGGCTCTTGCCGAACCAGGTTTTCAGGTCTGCGTTGTAGGCCTTTTTCAGCAGTTCTCCAAAAAGCCCACTGCAATCGGTGTAGCTCTGGGTGACGCTTCCTGCCACATTGGCGTCATACCAGGTCACATTGGGTGTGCCGTGCACGTAATCGGTGTTGGCAGAGGTGATGCGGGTCAGCAGATCGCTGGCCCAGGTCAGGTGATCGGTTTTGACCACGGCCACCTGGGGCCGGATTTTCAGTTCTTCAGGCACCTGCACGCTGCAGGCACTGAGGGCGAAGATGGAAAGGACGGTCAGGGTGAACATTTTTGCATGCATGGTTTTCCTCCGAACAGCCCGATTTGTCCGTGCTGTCTTGGTTGTGTTCAGCTTGACAGCGAGACATCTACAAAATCTCTACACGTCTTTTGAAGGCTGTGTAGAGATTGCATCAGAGGGTTCACAGGGTTCTGGTTTTTCGGGAGCAGGTCTTGCTGGGATCACTCAGGGCGCAGCAATTCCAGGGTTCCAGTGCCCAGCTGTTCTCCACTCAGATTGGTGGCAGAGAATTCCCCGAAAAAGCGGTCAATGGGGTACCTCAGGTTTTCAGGGTGCTGCTCGAAGGTGCCGGTGGCATTGAAGGTGGTTTCATCGTCATCGTTCAGGACCAGTTGCAGGGTGCCAGTGTTGCGGTCTCCGCGAACATAACCCACGTAATCGTTGCCCATGAAGATGGTGCCTGCCAGGCCCCGGTCATCTTCATCCAGGGTCAAGGTGACTTCCATGGATTCACTGCCTGCCCTCAGGATGGCTTTCCAGTTGCCGCTGCCATCGGTGCGGATGGGTTTGATCTGGGGTTTGACCTCGGTTTTTGTGGCCTGGGCGTTCTGGCTAAGCGGCGCAGAATTGGAGGTGTTGCCTGTGTTGGCTGTGCCATTGGTGGGTGCAGAGGTTTCAGAGCGGTTGAAACGGGTCACGCCGTTTTCATTCCCCAGACTGAGGACGGTTTTTGCACTCCCCGGGTTCTCAAGGCTGAAGGTGACCGTGCTGGGTTTGGCGGTGTCGCGCTGCTCATAGCTGTTGGACGGACTGCAGGTGTACCCCTGAGACAGGCTCTTGCTGGGGGTGAAGGTGAGTTTTTCCCCGGACTCCACGACTTTCCCCTCCTCCTGCACAAAGACTTTGGAGGTGCAGGAAAAAGTGGTGATCACCAGCAGGCCCGTCTTTGTGTAACTGCCATCTGCATTCATTTTGAGCAGGGTGCTGGTGCCACTGGCATGGGTCCACAGCCCTGTGACGGAGTTGTAATACTCCATCGGAGAGATGGTGCCGCTGTACCATTCGCCTTGCAGTTGTGCAGAAAGTTTGCTCTGGGTGCTGTTTTGAGCCGTGTTCTGGGTTGTGTTCTGGACTGCAGGAGCACGGGTGTTGAAGTTGGAGGTGGTTTCTCCCGAGGTGAGTCTCAGGCTGCCTCCCTGCACGGTGTATTGCAGGGTGCGGTCTGCGGGGGTGCGGGTGCTCTCAATGCCTGCAAACACCATGCAACCGTTGTTGTGCTGGAAAGGGGTGGCTCCAGTTTTGCTTTTGCTGCTGGTGGGATGCAGCAGGATCTGGTTGCCTTTGACAGATGCGGTGCCTTTTTCCCAGACCAGATCGATGGTCTCACAGGCGATCAGCAGGCTGCCAAAGTATCCGGGAGTGGCCCCGGTGCGCAGTTCGGCCCGCTCATAGGTGCCGTCTTTGCGAATCAGCAGGCGGGAGGCTCCGGTGCTGGCTTTTCTGAAATCTGTGCTGGCAATGTCAAAGTACTCTGCTGGATAGGCTTCACCAGACAGCCATTCTGCAATGAGCGGTTCAGGGATGGGGTTTGCAGCCAGAGCAGGCCCCATCAGGCCACAGGAAACCAGGAGGGACAGGATTCGGATGGATGGTTTTTTTGAGGTTTTGAGGTGCTGAAACATGGATGAAATCTCCTTGCAAGGCCAGCAGAACGTATGAATGGTGCAGTGCTGCCCTGGATGTTTTCAGGATAAAAGGAAGGCCGTGATTGCAGCATGGTTGCCAGTTCTGGGGCTGTCTGATGGGGTCTTTGCTGCGAATGTGCCCTGCAACACAGCTTTCAGAATTCTGTTTGAACCAGGAACTTAGACTGACCTCACTGCTGCGCTGTGGTGTGGTCCTGGGGTGCTGCCTGTTGTTTTGAGGGGAAAGGAGGGGGAATGCTTTCCGTTCTGGATTCGCTGTTCATCAACATCTGCATGGTGATTGCGCTGGGCTACCTGCTCAGCCTGACCTACACCGACTGGCGGCCCGAGAAGCGCGTTTCTGTGCTGTTGTTTCGCACGGCATTTGCGTCCACTGGCTCCATTTTGCTGATGTACCACGGCATTGACACCCAGCACAGCCTGATTGACCTGCGTCTGGTGCCCCTGCTGCTGGTCACCCTCAGGTATGGCCTCAGTTATGGTCTGCTGGCCACCTTTCCCCTGCTGATGGTCCGTGCTGTGTTTTTTGCAGACCAGCCCATTCTGCCTGTCATGACCTCCATTGGCCTCAGCCTGATGACGGTGGCCCTGATCCGCCTGTCCTTCAAGACCGATGTGGTGCCTGCCCGTGCTTACCGGCAAGCCCCGTTGCTGGCTTTTCTGGTCAGTGGTCTGGGGGTTGCCGGAGCCACCCCGGCAGAACAAAACCTGTTCCTCTGGGCTTTTCCCTGGTATTACGTTGCCAACGTGCTGGGGTTCTGGGGGGCCGCCCGCATCGTGCGTTCCCGCATGAAGTACCTGCAGGCCACCGAGCACCTGCAGAAAGAATCCCTGATGGACCCCCTCACCGGACTCCTCAACCGCAGGCAGTTCGAGCTGGACAGACCCCTCTTTGAAGCTGGAGACGCTTTTCTGGTGCTGGACCTGGACCACTTCAAAAAGGTCAATGACACCTATGGTCACAGCATGGGAGATGAGGTGTTGAAGCAAAGCGCTGCCCTCCTGAAAAGTGCCACCCGCGCATATGACCGCATTTACCGCATGGGAGGTGAGGAGTTTCTGGTGGTCCTCAGAAACACCATGGGCAACCAGGCCGAAAGCATAGCCGAACGCATCCGCCTGACCATCGAAAGCCACCTGTATCCGGTGCCCCGGCAGGTTACGGTCAGTGGGGGTCTGGTGGTTCTGCATCCCCTCACCACCCTGCAGGCCGTGATGGAACTGGCCGATGAACTCCTCTATCACGCCAAAGCGCAGGGCCGCAACCAGATCCAGTCTGAAGGGGTGTGTCACAAGGGGCAGGTTCCGAAGGTGGAGGTATTGGTGCGGGAGGGTGGAGATTCGGAAGGCCGAGAGCCGAGGGCCGAGGGCCGAGGGCAGGTCTGAAAAGCCAAAGCCAACGCTTTTGGTTGACACCTGGTTTTGGATTGAGCACCTTACGCTCTGGGCTCTGGGCTCTGGGCTCTGGGCTCTGGGCTCTCGGCTTCTCCCCTCCAATTGCACCCATGACCCGCTTGGAATAAGCTAGAGGTACCTGACTTTTCGCCCTGAAAGACTGCTGGAATGCTGGATCTGGTTCTGGCAGTGGATTGGCCCTTTTTCCTGAGACCTTGTGGGTGTCTCTGGAGTGTCATGCATTTTTATTCTTCAAACTTTTTTGGACACAATGTCAAAAAGTTTTCAGAAATCCCAAAAGACAAAATATTGCACGGAAAAAATAAGATTTCAGATTCTGAAATTTGCTTGACAGTGTCTAAATCACAAACTTATAATGACTGCCATAGGTTAAGTCGGCTCCAGTGAGGGCACGAACCACTCCCAAAAAAACCAGATTCGCGGTCAGACCTGTTCCTGGAGGTGTCCAGTGCTTCCATTGGGGCAGGTCGGAGAGGTTGTGTTTGATGCATAAAGATCCATCTTCCGGCTTTCAGGAGTCTTATCCTTCCCTCACCCAGCATGAGGCGCTGACCGAAGCGAACCGCTGCCTGTACTGTTACGATGCACCCTGCATCCATGCCTGCCCCACCCACATCGACATTCCCACCTTCATCAAGAAAATTGCTTCTGGCAATTTGCGTGGGAGTGCCAGAACCATTCTGGAATCCAACTTTCTGGGGGGCACCTGTGGCCGGGTGTGTCCGGTGCAGGAGCTCTGCGAAGGGGCCTGCGTGCTGGGCAAGGACCACAAACCCATCGCCATTGGTCGGTTGCAGCGTTACGCTGTGGACCACGTGCAGGAGCGGGGCATCGAGGTGTTCCAGCCCGGTGCTTCCAATGGCATGAAAGTGGCCGTGATTGGATCAGGCCCAGCAGGGCTGTCCTGCAGTGCAGAACTGGCCAAACTCGGGTATGCTGTGACCCTTTTTGAGAAACGGGAACTGGCAGGCGGTCTGTCCACTTATGGCATCATCGTGCTGCGTGAACCCGTGGAAGTCTCCCTCAAAGAAGTGGAATCGGTGCAGAAGCTCGGGGTGCAGGTGCAGACCGGGCACAGCATTGATTCAAAAGAACAGTTCGATGCCCTGCTGGGTCAGTTTGATGCAGTGTTCCTGTCGGTGGGACTGGGGGCTGTGCCAGCCATGGGCATTCCCGGAGAGGAATACCTGCAGGACGGCCTGAAATTCATTGAGGACAGCAAAATCGATCTGGAGCACCTGCAGGTCGGAGACAACGTGGTGGTGATCGGGGCAGGGAACACCGCCATTGACGCCGCCACCATCGCCAGACGCGCCGGGGCAGACGTGACCATGGTCTACCGCCGCACCGAAAGCGAAATGACCGCCTACGAGCACGAGTACCACTTCGCCCTCAAAGAAGGCATCCAGTACAGCTTCCTCACCCAGCCTGTGCGGGTCATCACCGAAGATGCACGTGTGGTCGGTCTGGAATGCGTGAAAATGGAACTCACCGAACCCGACGCCTCTGGCCGTGCTGCCCCCAGGGCCGTTCCCGGTTCTGAATTCGTGATGCCCTGTGATCAGGTGATCAAGGCCATCGGACAGGAAAAACCTGCTCTGGCGGTGACGCTGGGCCTGGAGCTGGACAAAGGCTACATCAAAACCGATGATTCCCTGCAGACCAGCATCCCCAATGTTTACGCAGGCGGGGACTGCATCCGTGCAAAAGGCACCGCATCCACGGTGATGGCTGTGCAGGATGGGAAAATAGCAGCTGCCTCCATTCATGAGGCGCTGAGCATCAGAAAGGAAGTCGCCCATGGCTGACCTGAGCATCAACTTTGCAGGCATTCGTTCTCCGAATCCCTTCTGGCTGGCCTCTGCACCCCCAAGCAACTCCGGGTATCAGGTCAACAAAGCCTTTGAAGCAGGCTGGGGAGGGGCCGTCTGGAAAACCATCGGGGCACCCGTTCTGAACATCAGTAACCGCTATGGAGGGCTGAGCATTGGGGGCCAGCGTCTGATGGCCATCAACAACGTGGAACTCATTTCGGATCGCCCACTGGAAGTGAACCTGCGCGAAATTGCAGAGGTCAAACGCCTGTGGCCGGACCGTGCTGTGATTGTCTCTGCCATGGTGGAAGCCGATCCCAAAGCCTGGCAGGACATCATCATGAAAATCGAGGACACCGGAGCAGACGGCATCGAGCTGAACTACGGCTGTCCGCAGGGCATGAGTGAACGCGGGATGGGTGCTGCCGTGGGGCAGGTCCCGGAACTCTGCCAGCTGAACACCGCCTGGGTCACCAGCATGACCCGCCTGCCTGTGATTGTGAAACTCACCCCCAACATCACCCACATCATCGAGCCTGCACACGCAGCACTGGCCGGAGGAGCCCACGCCCTCAGCCTGATCAACACCATCAACAGTGTGATGAAAGTGGACCTGGACACCCTGCAGATCACCCCCAGCATCGGGGGCAGGGGCACCCACGGAGGTTACGCAGGTCCAGCCGTCAAACCCATTGCCCTCAATCTGCTGACCGAACTGATGACTGATCCCAACGTGCTGCGCTCTGGGGTGCCCATTTCAGGCATCGGGGGCATCAGCAACTGGCGGGACGCTGCAGAATTCCTGCTGCTGGGAGCCACCAGCCTGCAGGTCTGCACCGCCGTGATGCACTACGGTTTCCGCATCGTGGAAGACATGATCGAGGGCCTGTCCAACTGGATGGACGAAAAGGGCTTCGCCACCATCTACGACGTGGCTGGACAGAGCCTGCCCCAGGTCTCCAAATTCAACGATCTGGACCTTGCCTATCAGGCTGTGGCACGCATCGACACCGACAAATGCATTCAGTGCAACCTCTGCTATGTGGCCTGCAACGACACTGCCCACCAGTGCATCGACCTGATTGCACCCGATGGAGCCGTTGTTGCCCCCGGTTACGACCCCCGCGTGAACGGCAAACAGGTGGCCGTCACCCGCCCCACCCCCAAAGTCCGGGAAGAAGACTGCGTTGGATGTGCCCTCTGCTACAACGTCTGCCCCGTGGACAACTGCATCGAAATGGTCAGTGTCCCATCAGGCCGGGAATCCGTGACCTGGGGCGAACTGACCACTGCCAAACCCGAAGTTGGAACCGAATGGGCCGTGATGGAGGAGTACCGCAAGGATGTGGGGATTGACATTCATTAGCGCTGCGCGCGCCGAGGGCTGAGGGCCGAGCGCCGAGGGCGAAAAGCAGAAGGCAGAAGGCAGAAGGCAGAAGGCAGAAGGCAGAAGGCAGATGTAGGGGCGAGGCGGGCTGAGGGACCAGTAGGCGGTCCCTCGTACAGCACAAGACAGCGTGCCTCGCCCTTCCCCAGGAACCTCAGGATCACCCGGGACATTCTGGTTAAGATGGAATCGTTCACAGGACAGAGAGGTCAAGTGCTGGATTTTTCAGGTGAGATGGGAAGCAAAGTCATCAGTTTCGAATGAAAGGATGTTCGTGCCATGCCACTGCTGATCAAGAACGGCGAAATCATCACCGCAGACACCCGCTATCAGGCTGACATCCTGATTCAGGACGAGACCATCACCCAGATTGGTCTGGACCTGGAGATGGACGACGAGGATCTGGAGGTCATTGATGCCACCGGGAAATACATTTTTCCGGGGTTCATTGATCCCCATGTGCACATCTACCTGCCTTTCATGGGCACTTTTGCCAGGGACACCCACACCACCGGAAGTCAGGCGGCCCTCATCGGCGGGACCACCACTTTCATCGAGATGTGCTGCCCGAACCGCAACGATGACCATCTGGAGGCTTACAACCTGTGGAAATCCCGTGCAGAGGGGCACAGTGCCTGTGATTTCACCTTCCACATGGGCATCTCCAAATTCGATGACACCATAGAGCAGCAACTGAAGGAGATTGTCGAAGACGGAATCAGCTCTTTCAAGGTGTTCCTGTCCTACAAGAACTTTTTCGGGGTGGAGGATGGCGAGCTGTATCAGGTCCTGACCCTGGCGAAGAAACTGGGTGTGATCGTCACCGCCCACTGTGAGAATGCAGAACTGGTGTCCCAATTGCAGCAGAAACTGCTCTCTGAAGGAAAAACCGGCCCCGAGTACCACGAGAAAAGCCGTCCGGTGCAGGTGGAGGCTGAAGGCACCAACCGTTTTGCCACTTTTGTGGAGATGACGGGGGCCACAGGTTACATCGTGCACCTGTCCTGCGAGGCCGCTCTGAATCGGGCAATGGCAGCCAAATCCAAAGGGGTGCCCCTCTACATCGAGTCGGTGATCCCGCACTTCCTGCTGGACAAGACTTTTGCAGAGAGGGCTGATTTCGAGGGTGCAAAATACGTGATGTCTCCACCCCTGCGTGAAAAGAGCAACCAGAAAGCCCTGTGGGCAGCTCTGGAGCAGGGTTTCATCGATACGGTGGGCACCGACCACTGTCCTTTTGACATCGAGCAAAAAGACATGGGCAGGGGAGACTTCACCAAGATTCCCAACGGCATTCCGGCCATCGAGGACCGGGTGAACCTGCTGTACACCTACGGGGTGAGCCGGGGCAACCTGGACATCCACCGTTTTGTGGACGCAGCCAGTACCAGGGCCGCCAAACTCTTCGGGCTGTTCCCCAGAAAGGGCACCATTGCTGTGGGCAGCGACGCCGATCTGGTGATTTACGACCCCCAGTACCGGGGCACCATCAGCGTGAAAACCCAGACCGTGAACAACAATTACAACGGCTTTGAAGGCTGGGAGATTGACGGCAAACCCGAAACCGTGACGGTTCGGGGCCAGATTGCAGTGAAAGACGGCAAGTTCGTGGGAGACCCTGCAAGGGGGCAATTCCTGAAGCGCAAACCCTCTCATTTCTGAGGCAGGTAAAACGTGACCGCAAGCAACCCAACAAACCACCCCTCTGCTCCGCTGGTCAGTGTGCGGGATGTGACCATGGTCTTTCGCACCCAGGACACCGAGACCATTGCTTTGCAGGGAGCCAACCTGGACATCCAGCCTGGTGAGTTCATCAGCCTGATCGGGCCTTCCGGGTGTGGCAAGACCACCTTGCTCAGGATCCTGGCAGATCTGCAGAGCCCCACCTCCGGAAACATCTCCATCAAAGGCATGACCCCCACCAAAGCCAGAGAATCGCGGGCTTATGGGTATGTTTTTCAGGCTCCGGCCCTGATGGACTGGCGCAGCGTGCTCAAGAACGTGATGCTTCCTTTGGAGGTGATGGGCTTCTCCAGAGAAAACCGGCTGGAAAAAGCCCGTGAGATGCTGAAACTGGTGGGCCTGGAGAAATTCGAGAAGAATTATCCGTTTCAGCTTTCTGGGGGGATGCAGCAGCGCGTGAGCATTGCCCGTGCGCTGGCTTTTGATCCTCCGCTCCTCTTCATGGATGAACCTTTCGGTGCCCTGGACGAGATCACCAGAGAGAACCTCAACATGGAACTGCTGCGGCTCTGGCGGGAAACCGGCAAGACCGTGATTTTCGTGACCCACAGCATCAGCGAGGCGGTGTTCCTGTCCACCCGCGTGGTGGTCATGACCGCCCGGCCCGGCAAAATTGAGGGCATTGTGAATGTGGATTTGCCCCAGCCCAGAACCGCCGAATCCAGAGAGCACCCCAGGTTTTTTGAAGTCGCCACGGAGATCCGGGAACTTTTGAGAAAAGGCCACGCATGAGCACCCCCCTGCAGAGATTTTTTCCTCTGCTGCTGGTGGCGTTGATCATTGTGCTGTTGTATTACCCTCTGATGGTCTGGGCCAATACTCCCGTGGCCCAGCGTTCTCTGGACACAGGCGCAGACATCGGGTGCAAGACCGTATCAGAGTGCGTATATGTGCTCAGAAATCCGGTGATTCCTGCTCCGGCCCAACTGGGAGAGGGCATCAAGAGCCTGACCATTCCCCCTCTGGCCCCCACAGCGGCCCCTTACAATGCTCTGGTCACGCTTGGGGAGGCCATTGTGGGATTGGCCCTGGCTTCTGCTGTGGGCCTCTTGCTGGCGATCCTGCTGGTTTTAAGTGGCAGTTTTGAACGGGCAGTTTTGCCCTGGCTGGTCGCTTCCCAGACCATCCCAATCATTGCCATTGCCCCCATGCTGGCCGTGATTCTGGGGCAGTACGGGGTGCAGGGCTGGTTCCCCAAAGCCCTGATCGCCGCCTATATTGCCTTTTTTCCCATTGTGGTGGGGGTCAGCAAGGGCCTGAAAAGCCCGGACCCCCTGCAACTGGACCTGATGAAAACCTACAATGCCTCCCCGGTGCAGGTGTTCACTTTGCTGAGGTTTCCAGCCTCGGTGCCTTTTCTGTTCACGGCTTTGAAAGTGGCGTCCACAGCAGCCATGGTGGGCAGCATCGTGGCCGAAATCAGCACCATCAGCTTCTCTGGCATTGGCAAGATGCTGGCCGAGAATTCCCGTGCCAGTGACACCATCGCCCTGTGGGTGATCATGTTTTATGGAGCGTTGCTGGGCATCGTGCTGGTGGCCCTGATCAACGTGCTGGAAAGGATGGTCGCGCCATGGCGAGCCACGCGGTCATGAAGGAAAACCGTCCTGCATCAAGCCGCACCTGGGTTGCCTGGGTTGTGGTGCTGCTGGCGCATGCGGTGCTGTTCTGGGTGTCTTACAGCCTGAGTCAGCAAAACGGAGTGCCCCAGAAACCCCTCCTGCTGGCCCTGATCTGGGTGTGTCTGGTGGCAGGCCTTGCTGGTGTGGGTTTTGTTGCGAGGCTCAGGAAGGATTTCCTTCCTGCTGCACTGCTGTTTACTGTGACCGTGCTGTTTGTGGAGGCGCTGCTCAGGGTCAATCAGGTTCCAGCCGGACTGATCCCCACGCCGGGCCGGGTGATGGTCGCCCTGTACAATGCCCGCGAAGTCCTGATGCTCGATGTCTTTTACACCTTCGTTCTTGAGGCCTTGATCGGTTTTGTGGCTGGCGTGGTGATCGGGGTGCTGTCTTCCACGCTGGTGGCCCGCTTCAAGTTTCTGGAGCTGGGCGTGTTGCCTTACGCCAGCATTTTTTCCAGCATCCCCATTGTGGCCCTCGCTCCCGTCATGGTCAAAGCCATCGGACTGGAATGGCCCTCCAAGGCAGCAGTTGTTGCTGTGACCGTGATTTTCCCGATCATTGTCAATGTGGTGCGGGGTCTGCAAAGCGCCAGCCCACTGCACCTCGACCTGATGCACTCTTACGCCGCAAGCCCCATGCGGGTCTTTTTTGACGTGCGGGTGCCCACGGCCCTGCCTTACTTCTTCAACGCCCTCAAGATCTCCACCACACTTTCCCTGATCAGCGCCATTGTGGCCGAATTCTTCGGAACCACGGGCAATGGGCTGGGTTTCCGCATTCAGATTGAAGCCGGACGCTTCAATTTCGACATCGTGTGGGCTGCCATTGTGGTAGCCTCAGTCATCGGCATTCTGTTCTTTTCCCTCATCGGTGCCCTGGAGAAGAAATTCACCGGCTGGCACGCCAGTTACCGCAGTTGAGCCCCACGGAGTTTTACGGTTTCCCTGTTGCATTTTCCCCAGTTGTACAGACCCGCACCACCCAGGAGGAAGTATGAAGAAACTCGTATTGATTGGACTTCTGCTCGGAGGCGCTGCCAGCGCAAAAGACCTCGTGCCCGTCAAACTGCAGCTCAAATGGTTCCCCCAGGCCCAGTTCGCAGGTTTTTTTGTGGCCAAGGAAAAAGGCTATTTTGAAGCCGAGGGGCTGGACGTGCAATTCCTGCCCATCGGAGACCAGAGCCCCATCCAGACCGTGGTGACCGGAACCTCAGACTTTGGGACCACCTGGATCACCGACCTTTTGACTGCACGCCAGAACGGGCTTCCTGTGGTGCACATCGCCCAGATCTTCCAGAAGTCGGGCTTTACACTGGTGTCCCTCAAGAGCAGCGGCATCAACAAACCCGCAGACTTCAAGGGCAAACGCATCGGGGTGTGGCCCAGCGGAAACGAATATCCCGCCGTGGCCCTGCTGAAAAAATACAAGATGAGCAGCAGCCTGGATTCCAGCGTGGCCCGTCCAGACGTGCAGGCCGTCACTTACCCCTTTGACCCCAGCATCGTGTTCCCCGACAAGGTGGACCTGGTGTCTGCCATGACCTACAACGAAGTGGACCAGATTGTGGGCCTCGGGTACAGCATGGACAAAATCAAGGTGTTCAAGGCCAGCGATTACGGCATCAATCTGCTGGAAGACCTGATGTTCACCAGCGAAAAAGTCCTGAACGACAAGAACTTCAAAAACAGCGGCATGAGCGGCAAAGAAATTGCTGCCAAACTGGTCCGGGCTTCCCTCAAAGGCTGGGATTACGCCGTCAAAAACCAGAAAGAAGCTGTCAGCATCGTGCTGCCCCTCTGTGGCAACACCTGCAAAGGCTCCGGCACCCGCGCAGATGCCCGTGCCCACCAGACCTGGCAGATGTCCGAAGTGGCCAAACTCTACAACGCTGGCGCAACCCTCAAAGGGAACGCCGGGCTGCTGGACCCCAAAGCCTACGCCAGCAACGTCAAACTGCTGCGTGACCTGGGCATCCTGAAATCCGCTCCAGCCGCAGCCACTGTGGATTACAGCGTCTGGGAAGCAGCCACTGGCAAGAAGGCGAAGTAAGTTCATCCTTTCGGGCGAGGCATGCCTCGCCCCTACGTTGAATTCAAAATGTGTAGGGGCGAGGCATGCCTCGCCCTTCCAGAAAGGTGAGGCCATGCTGACCCCAACCCGAACCGTAGAAGAACTCAAAGCCCTGCGTGAACTGACCGGGGATGAAAACGGTGCCCAGCGGGTGGCTTTCACCGAGAAGTGGCTGATGGCACGGGCCTTTTTAAAGGACAAACTGGATGCTCTGGGCATTCCTTATGAGACGGATGCTGCAGGCAACCTGTGGGCCACCTTGCAAGGCAAAAGCGACACCACCCTGGTGATCGGAGGACATCTGGATTCGGTGCCCAATGGGGGCTGGCTGGATGGCTGCCTGAATGTGCTGGCCGGTCTGGAAGTCATGAGGGACATACAGAGCCGGGGAACCCCGGACATCACCCTCAAACTGGTGGACTGGGCAGATGAAGAAGGGGCACGGTTTGGCCGCAGCCTGTACGGCTCAAGTGCCTTTTCCGGGTATTTTGACCTCGAGAACATGCGTAAACTCCGGGACCGGGATGGCATTTCACTGGAAGATGCCCTGAAGAACGTTGGGATTTCCCTTTCTGATGCCCCGAAAGCCAAAGAGGGCCAGAACAACATTGCTGCTTATCTGGAACTCCACATCGAGCAGGGTCCTGTGCTGGAAGGCATGCAGCTTCCTCTGGGAGCCGTGCTGGGAACGGTGGGTGTGGAGCGTCACACCATCACGTTTAAAGGTCAGGCAGCCCACTCGGGTTCCACCCCCATGAACGTGCGCAAAGATGCCTTTCTGGCTGCAGGAAAAATGAGCCAGGAAATCTACGGGATTGCAGCCCGTCACAACGGGGTGTGCACCATCGGAAGCTGCACCACCAAACCCGGCATTGTCACCTCGGTGGTGGAGGAATGCACCATCACCCTGGACCAGCGTCACCTGGACGAAAACCATCTGGCGGCCATGTGGCAGGAAGCCCAGGACGCTGCAAAACGCTTTGCTGAAGAAGGAAATGTGGGTGTGGAATTCGGGTATTTGTGGGACATCGAACCCATTCCCTTTCATCCTGATCTGATTGAGGCCTGCGCCCAGAGCATTGAGGAAACGGCTGGTGTGGTGCACCGTCTGCCTTCTGGACCGCTTCATGATGCTGCAGAGGTGGCCAGAGCAGGAATACCCACGGTGATGCTGTTCGTGCAGAGCCTGAGGGGCATCAGCCACAACAAAATTGAGGACACCCTGGAAGAACACCTTGAGATGAGCGTGACGGCCCTGGGGAAACTGACCGACAAAGCCATGGGGTGGGTGCTGGAGAGAGAGAGGGCAGGGGGGATCTGATGCTCCCCACCCTGCAGGAAATCCTGAACCTTCCAGCGTTTCGCAAAGCAGAAGTGCTGTGTGGGTTCAGCCAGTTGTCTCAGGTGGTGACCTGGGTGCACGTCACAGAGATGCTGGATGCCCAGCGTTTTCTGTCGGGTGGAGAGCTTCTGCTGACCACTGGAGTGGAACTGGCCCGTGCAAAGCCCCAGGAACAGGCAAATTTCATCACTTCGCTGGCGCAGGGGGGAGCACATGGCCTGATCATCGAACTGGTGCAGTGGATGAAGGAAGTGCCGCCTGAAATCCTGTCTGCCGCCCGACTCTATGACTTTCCCCTGATGGTGTTCCGGGAGGAGGTACGCTATGCCGACCTCACCCGCGCAGCCCACCAGAGGATCCTGCAACCCCACACCGAACTGGCATTGGGAGGAAACCCCATCATTGAAGCGTTGGTGGAAACCGGCAGGCACACCCAGTTTCTGGCAGACCAGCTGGGACCGATCCTGAGCCTTCCCAGCCGTCCCAGAAGCTCACTTTTGAGCACTTTGCAAACCCTGCTGAACCACCAGTTCAACATTGCAGAAGCGGCCCGCATCCTGGGGGTCCGAAGGCAAACCATTTACTACCGTCTGGAACAACTCAGGGGCATGCTGGGTGATCTGGATTCTGCAAAACGCCAGCTTTATTTGCAGGTGGCCCTGGAAATCCTGGTGCTGGAACCCTCCAATTTTGACACTGTGTCTCTTGTGAGGCAGGAAAACAAAAAAATACTATAGGGGCAAGGAAATCCCATTCCCGTCGTGCTTCCAGATCCGCGTTGTGTGCTCTGGTGCATCCCGTTGTTTCAACAGCATTTTGAAGGTCTCAAACAAGACAGGCTTGGCCCTGGTTGCTCTCGGCCCTCGGCGCTCAGCCCTCGGCACGACAGGAGGCGTAAATGGACAGCAAAGAAGTCATCCAGCAGAACCGCGATTACACCCTGTTCTCCTGGTCGGTGCAGAGCCAGGCCAACCCCATCCACATTGCAGGAGGAAAAGGCGCATATTTCTTCGATGGGGACGGCAACCACTGGCTGGATTTCAGTTCGCAGCTGATCAACATCAATGTGGGGCACCAGCATCCCAAAGTGCTGGAAGCCATCAAGAAGCAGGTGGATGAACTGTGTTTCGCTGCACCTGCCTTTGCCAGCAAGCCCAGAGGGGAACTCGGGAAGCGCCTTGCAGAAGTGACGGGCCTTGCCAAGAGCTTCTTCACGCTCGGGGGCAGTGAAGCCAACGAGAACGCCATCAAGATCGCCCGCCTGTACACCGGACGGGACAAGATCATCACCCGGTACCGCAGTTACCACGGGGCCACCATGGGGTCCATGACGGCTTCGGGAGATCCCAGACGCTGGGCTGTGGAACCTGGAATCCCGGGTGTGGTGCGGGCTTTTGATCCTTACTGTTACCGCTGTCCTTTTGGCAAGCAGCCCGACTGGTGCCACCGGGAGTGCGTGAGCCACATCGAGGAGATCATCCAGATGGAAGGCCCCCACACCATTGCCGCCATTCTGGTGGAGGGCATCACAGGCAGCAACGGCCTGCTGGTTCCCCCGGACGATTACTACCCTAAACTGCGTGCCCTGTGCGACAAGTACGGCATCTTGCTCATCGACGATGAGGTGATGAGCGGGTTCGGACGCACCGGAACCTACCTGGCGACCCAGCATTACGGCATCCAGCCCGACATCGTGACCTGTGCCAAGGGCCTGACCTCCGGGTACATGCCTCTGGGGGCCGTGATCGTGTCTGAAAAAATCGCCCAGCACTTCGAGAACACCATGCTCTGGGGTGGCCTGACCTACTCCAGCCACCCGGTCAGTTGCGCTGCTGCCATTGCCAACCTGGATGTTTACGAGGAAGAACGCATTTTTGACAATGTGAACAGCCTCGGACACCACCTGGGCCAGCGCCTGGAAGCCATGAAAGCCAAATTCGATTGCGTTGGAGATGTGCGTTACATCGGGCTTTTCAGTGTGATCGAACTGGTCAGAAACAAGGAAACCAGGGAGCCTCTGGCCCCCTTCAACGGCAGCTCCCCAGAAATGCAGAAACTGGCCGCTTACCTGAAGAGCAAGTACATCTACGCTTTTGTGCGGTTCAACATGGTGTGGGTGTGCCCCCCTCTGGTGATCAGCCAGGAGGACCTGGACAAGGGTCTGGACGTGTACGAAGAAGCCCTGGCCCTGGTGGATGACCTGATCAAGGCACCTGCAGCAGATTGACTCCAAAACGAGGTAACCACAATGACCATTTCGCAGGACATCAAACGCATCAGCCACTGGGTCAACGGATCCATCACCCCCAGCACCAGCGGCAGGCACGGCAATGTGTTCAATCCAGCCACTGGAGAAGTGCAGGCCCATGTGGATTTTGCCAGCACCGAAGAACTCGACCATGTCATTGAAGTGGCAAAACAGGCCTTCAAGACCTGGAGGAACACCCCGCTTTCCAAACGGGCAGACATCCTGTTCAAATTCCGGGATCTGGTGGACCGCAACCGTCTGGAACTGGCCAGACTGCTGACTGCAGAGCACGGCAAGGTCACCAGCGACGCTTTGGGAGAGATTGCCAGAGGTCTGGAAAACGTGGAATTTGCCTGCGGCATCCCCAACCTCCTCAAAGGCAATTACAGTGAGCAGGCTTCCACAGGTGTGGACGTTTACTCGATTCCTCAGCCCCTGGGTGTGGTGGCTGGAATCACCCCTTTCAACTTTCCTGCGATGGTTCCGATGTGGATGTTTGCCAATGCCATCGGGTGTGGAAACACCTTCATCCTGAAACCCAGCGAGAAGGATCCCAGTGCCAGCCTTTTTATGGCTGACCTGCTCAAACAGGCTGGACTCCCTGATGGGGTGTTCAACGTGATCCATGGAGACAAACTGGCTGTGGACCACCTGCTGTCCCACAAGGACATTGCAGCGGTGAGTTTCGTGGGGTCCACCCCGATTGCCCAGTACGTCTATGAAACTGGAACGAAGCATGGGAAGCGGGTGCAGGCCCTGGGTGGAGCCAAGAACCACATGCTGGTGCTTCCCGATGCCGATGTGAACATGGCTGCAGATGCTGCAGTTTCTGCAGCTTATGGGTCTGCTGGAGAGCGCTGCATGGCCATTTCAGTGGTGGTGGCTGTGGGCGGGGTGGGCGATCAACTCATCGAGGCCATCTCCGAACGCCTCCCAAAACTCAAAGTCGGTCCCGGCAACGATCCCCAGAACGAAATGGGACCCCTGATCACCAGAGAACACCGCGACAAAGTGGCTTCTTACATTGCAGGGGCAGCAGATCAGGGCGCAACCCTGGTGGTGGATGGCCGCAAAACCGAGGTTCCAGGAAACGGTTTCTTCCTGGGGGTCAGCCTGATTGACCATGTGACTTCTGACATGGCCTGCTACAAAGACGAGATTTTCGGTCCGGTGCTCTGTGTGGTCCGTGCAGACACCTATGAAGAGGGTCTGGGCCTGATCAACGACAACCCTTATGGCAACGGAACAGCCATTTTCACCCGTGATGGTGGGGCTGCACGCAAATTCCAGTTTGAGTGCAACGCTGGCATGGTCGGTGTGAATGTGCCCATTCCTGTGCCTGTGGCCTATTACAGCTTTGGAGGATGGAAGGCCAGCCTGTTTGGTGACACCCACATGTACGGTCCAGATGGCATCAAGTTCTTCACCCGCACCAAGGTGGTGACCAGCCGCTGGCCCGATCCCAGCACGTCCAAAGTGGATCTGGGTTTTCCACAAACCCGTTGAGAAAAACCGGCACTTGGAAGACAGACCCTGCACAAAACACATCGAACACAAAACACATCGAACACAAAACATCGAACACAAAACATCGAACACAAAGCAGCCCTCCACAATTGGAGGGCTGCACCAGCAGTGGGTTGGATTTTGTGTCGGAGGTGTGGGTTGATGGGGTTCATGTGAATCGGGTGGTGGGTGTGATGCTCTGTTTGAGAATGCCGCTGAATGGAACCACCAAGGTCTTGCCCAGAGAAAAACCTCACACTTTTTACACCTGGTTCAAGGTTATGCTGAGACATGATCAAGCTCCTGCGTGAACCCATCAACGCCCTGACCCACTGGTTTGGGGCGGTCATGGCCGTGGTCCTCACGGTGCTGTTGTGCATTTTTGCTTTTCGTGGTGGGGTTCACTGGTGGCCTTTTCTGGTGTATGGCATCAGCATGATTTTGCTGTACCTGGCCAGTGCCACCCTGCACTCTGTGCGGGCCAGAGACGCTGTGCTGCAATGGCTGACCAAACTGGACCACAGTGCCATCTTTCTGCTGATTGCGGGCAGCTATACGCCTGTGGCCTACTTTGCCCTCCCTCCTGTCTGGGCCAAATGGACCCTGATTGGGGTGTGGAGCATCGCTCTGGCAGGGGTGATCCTGAAACTGGTGACCCTCAACATTCACCGCTGGGTGTCCACCGGACTGTACCTGCTGATGGGCTGGGGCAGTGTGTTGCTGGTGCCTCAACTGCTGCATGTCTACTCCTGGCCTCCTGTGATCTGGATTGCACTGGGCGGAATTTTTTATTCCCTGGGTGCAGTGGTTTATGGCACCAAACGCTTCAATCCCATTCCTGGCGTGTTTGGCTACCATGAAATCTGGCATTTGTTCGTGCTGGCGGGAACGGCCAGCCATGCCACAGCCATGTTTTACCTGACCAGAGCCGCAATGTCTGCCTGAGCATCCGGGGCACCGTCCTGCTGTATTGGAGCCTTTGACAGAAGAACAAGAGGTTTGAGCACTGAAGGGTGTTTTTTGAAATGGAAGGATTCAACCAAATCCTTCCATTTCACGGATCAACGCAGTAGGGTCTGCTGTTTACCCCAGTTGCTTTCTGCACCAGAGCAGGGCCTGCGCTGCCACCTGCTCAGCGTTCAGATGGGAGGTGTCCAGCACATCAAACTGCCACGCTGGATGCCCCTTTGTCCAGTGTTCCCAGCGTTCCCAGTGCATTGCTTCCCAGGCCCCCTGAAGGATGACCGCCTGCAGGTGTTGCGGATCCCTCACATGTGCTCTGAACCACGCTGCGACAGCAAGATGATTGGGCCAGAACCGGGGATCGTCCTGTCTGCGTTCCAGTCGCTGCAGGTGGGCTTCTTCCTGAACATCCAGCAAGAGCACCCGGATGCCTTCCAGGTGCTCTGCTGAAGGCACCGCCAGCAACTCTCCTGGAGGCACGGGATCTCCAGCCAGCAAAAGGTGTTTCCCTTCCTGCTGCAACTTCAGGGCATGCTGCACAACGGTTTCAATGGCCTGATGCCTCCAGGTCAGGGTGATGTCCCGGGGATAGGGGGTGAGGGTGGTGAGTTCCACTGCTTCCACCTGGGGTTTCAGAACATCCTGAAGCAACTGGCGAACCGTGGTCTTGCCCACGCAACTGGCTCCGGTGATCAGCAACAACATCCAGACAGCATATCCGGCCACAGGAAGCCAGCAATCCACACAATGACCAGTGCACGTGTCCTCTGATCTGCCCATCAACCTTCAATGTAGCTTTCTTTGCTGATCTGCCGCAGATTTTCCGCGACCATGAGGGCCACAAGGAGGCTTTTATGGCGGATGATCAACGCAATGACAATCCGGGGTCCGATGACAACTGGGAAGACCAATTGGATCCCAAAGTGGCAGAACACTTCACCATTTCTGGAGACGAGGTGGATCCCACATTGCAGGCCGATGACGAGCAGATGGATGCCACCATTGATTTTGGAGGCGTGGAGAAAAACGATGAGGCCAATGACATTTCAGACATCACCGACTCCGAGGAGAGCATCACCGCCAATGCCGTGGCTTCCATCGTGAACAGCGAATCTGAACCCGCAGACCAGATCGACACACCTTTTGATCTGGATGAAGGCAAAGACGATTACCAGTGGCAGAAGTCCGATGATCCTGCCATTGCTGGCGATGAATTTGAGCGCAGACCCAGCCCTTACTTCAGAAATGACGACACGGCTGCAGACACCTTCACCGATGACCGCCACAGGGATGACACCTCTCCCGAAAATCAGGTGGAGGAAAAGTCAGAGTAAAACCCAGCAAATCAGAACAGAGAGAGGGCCTGTGGCCCTCTTTTTGAAGTTTTTTCGATGAAACAACAACACCCTTTTCAGCCTTCTTCAGTGGCTTTGAGCAGGTGGTTGGGCACCACCTTCCAGGTCAGGTCTGGATTGAGGGTCACGGTCATGGAATCCACATTGATGGGGAAAACCACTTCCACAGGATTCAGGGTCTCTCTGTCCAGCACTTCACCCTGTTCGGTTCCGCTGGTGAAGGCCACCCAGTAGGTGTTGGCAGGTGGAATTTCAAACTGAAAATTCATGTTGGGTTGACCACCAATGGCAAAAGTTGGCTTGCTGTCCATGCCAATGCCCACAGCGACCGCATTCACTGGAACGCTGCTGTCCACCTGGATCTGAAAAGTCCCTGCCTGGGTGCCCTCGGTCTGGTTCTGGAAGTAAAACGCATGGTGCCCCAGATCGTAAGAGAGGGTGATCCTGTTGGTCTGTGGGGTGGCAGAAATCGCCTGAGCAGCCTGAAACACCACACCAGGGGTCAATTGTGCGGTGCTGGACCAGATGAAGTCATAATTTGCCGTCCATTTGAAGGTCAGGGTGGTGCTGGGGTAGGTATATTTGCTCTGCCAGGCCACACTGTAAGGTCCGGGAGCGCGGGTGGTCTGAAAAATCACGAAACTGCCAGGCTGTTGGGTGTTGTTGTTGATCTGCAATTGGTAATCCATGTCTTCCCCCGATCACCCCTGGACCAGCATTTTTTTGAAGTCTGGAACAGGGTGGTCTTTCGCTGAATGTTCTTTCATGGTAGGCGTTTCCCCAGTGGCTTCCTACAGGAAAAATCCCTATGGACAGAACAATCAGCATGGTTTTTGGGGAATGTCATTTCAATTCCAGCTTTTCCGGGTGCTCCAGTTTTGCCAGGGGTGCTCTGGCAGGCCCGGTCAGCACCGTGCCATCAGAGGCAAAGCGTGAACCGTGGCAGGGACAATCCCAGGTGTGTTCTGCGCCGTTCCAGGACACCTCGCAGCCCAGGTGGGTGCACATGGCACCCACAGCATGAAGCTCGCCTTTTTCATCCCGGTGAACAGCGCATTTGCTGAGTCCCTGGCGCACAATGCAGCCCTGGCCGGGTTGCAGGTTTTGCACCTCTGCAGACTTTTTGAACCAGTCAAAGACATGCCCGATGCTGCGCCCTGCGTCCTTGATCCACGCCCTGTAATTGCCTCTGGGGAAACGGTCAGGACGGTACACTTCAATCCAGGGGTTTTCCTGGCCCAGCACCTGGTCGCGGATGATCATGGACCCGATGGTGGCATGGGTGAGGCCGTTTCCAGTGTCTCCGGTGATCACATAAATGTCTCCGGTTTTGCCCAGAAAGGCAATCCCATCTGCAGAATTGAACACTTGCCCGGACCACTGTTCCAGCCGTTCACCCACCGGGAAGTGCGCTCTGGCCCAGCTTTCAATGGTCTGCCAGCGTTCTTTGGGATCTGCAGGTTCACCTGTGCGGTGGTCTGCGCCTCCCACCAGCAGCATGTCCCCATCGGGCCGCACATAAAAATAGGGATCAGAGGTGTCATAGAACAGCACAGGTTCAATCTGCTCTGTGAGCTTCAGGGACACCATGTAGGTTCTGTACGGGGTCAACCTGAAAGAGTATTTGCCATGTTCGGAAACCACAGCATTGGTGGTGATGACCACGTGATTTGCATGCACAGTGTGGCCCTGTTCTGTGACCACGTGGTCTCCGGTGTAAGACAGCACCGGACTGGAGCCGTAAATCAGCCCGCCGTGTTTCTCAATGGCTTTTGCCAGCCCAAGCAGGTATTGCAGCGGATCCACCTGTCCCTGTTGTGGGTATTCGAGGCTTTCTGCAAAACCCTTGACCCAGGCAGGAGGGGTTGAAAGTCGCGTGTCAAAACCCAGCCCTCTGTGCACAGAAGCTTCCTTCTGAACGGTGGCATCATCTCCGGGAGCAGGCACCAGATGACCAGAAACCCGTCTGAAATCGCAATCCAGCTGTTCTGTCTGCACCATGCGTTCCATCTCTGCAATGGCGGCGGTGTGGCTCTGGTAAATCAGCCTTGTGGCTTCCCGGCCATGAATGGTCACCAGTTCCTGATACAGGAAATCCAGTGAGGCCGTCACCTGGGCACTGCTTCTGGGGGTTTCTCCGCTGCCGATCTGGTCGCGTTCCAGAACCACCACAGACAGACCTGCCTTGACCAGCTGATAGGCGGTGCTCAGGCCAGCAATTCCGGCCCCAACCACCACGGCATCTGCAATCAGGTCTTTGTTCAGGGGGTTGTGGGTGGGAAGGTTTTGCATCCAGTGGGAATGGGTGGACATGTTTCACCTCTTGATGGGGTTGGGTTGTTGGATCAAAGCACCTGCTTCAGGATTTTCACGCCAGCAGAGGAGAGGTGCACATGCCTCTGCACGGGTTGTTGCTCCAGCACATCAATCCAGCTGCCAGTCAATTCATGGGTCAGGGGGGCACCCCGGGTCAGCACCACCCGGATGCGCTCAGGTCCATACCTGCGTTCAAAGATCAGGTGGTCTCCTTCTGCATGCAAGACAGAGAAACTGCCCTCCTTCAGTGCTGCTTCCTGATGCCTCAGACGAATCAGCGCTTTGTACCAGTGGTGAATTTCAGAATCCCACAGGGCTTTGTTGTCCCAGGGCATCGGGCGGCGGTTGTCAGGGTCATCCTCGCCTTCCAGTCCGATTTCATCTCCGTAATAGATGCAGGGAACCCCAATGAAGGTGAACAGCAGCGCCACACCCAGTTTTCGGGTTTGCAGATCGGGAACCAGGGTGGCAAAGCGTTTCACATCGTGGGAATCCAGCAAATTGAAGGCGGCCAGTTGCTGGTTGAAAGGCAGGTAACTGAGAGGCCGGGTCAGGGCCTCTGCATATTCTCTGGCATCAAGCCATGCAGGGTGGCTTTTGTGGTCCTGGCTTGCCAGAAAAGACCAGGTGGGGATCATGAAGGCAAAGTAGTTCATGGTGGCGTCTTCTACCCCGCCTTGCAGCCATAAAGTGGCATCCCCAAAATGTTCCCCCAGGATGTAAGCATCGCTGCGGGTTTCCCGTGCAGCGCTCCACAACTCGGCCAGAATCTGGCGGTTGTCCTGGTCGCTGCCTTCAGAGCCGATCATGGAAGCCACATCCAGCCTCCAGGCATCCATTTCATAAGGCCCTTTCAACCAGTAACGGATCACCGAGTCCGGGTTGGCGTAGATGTGGCCTCTGACTTCCTGGTGGGCGTAATTCAGCTTGGGAAGCGTGGAAAACCCCATCCAGGAAAAGTAATCATCGGGGTTTTCACCAGAGTAGTTGTAGTACTGCCTGAAATTTTCACTCTGGTAGGCTCCGGGCTCCTGATAGTGGCCTGCTTTGTTCATCCAGCGGTGCCAGTCTCCGGTGTGGTTGAAGACCCCATCCAGCATGATGCGGATGTCAGAATGGTGCAGTTCTTTCACCAGGGCTGCAAAGCCTTCATTGCTGCCAAAGTGCGGATCGATGCGGTAATAATCCTGGGTGTCGTACTTGTGGGCAGAGGGGCTTTCAAAGATGGGGTTGAGGTACAGGGCATTCACCCCCAATGCCTGAAAATAGGGAATGCTCTGCCGGATGCCTTCCAGATCTCCACCATAAAATTCCATGTAGCCGGTTTCTTTCTGAGGAAGTTCATGCCATTCTCGCGTTTCGATGTCCTTGTTGGTGTACTGGTACTGCCCTTTTTGCACCCGCAGGCTGGGATCTCCCATTTTAAAGCGGTCTGGAAAGATCTGGTAGAAGATGCGGCTTCTGACCCACAAGGGCGGCTCCTGACTGGAAAAACTGAAATCCTGCAGCACGCTGGGTGCACTGGGGCTCACCCCGGCCTGATTGAGCCACCACACCCTTCCTGCGGCAATGACCTTGAAACGGTAATGAAATTTCTGGTGGTGCGTGAAGGGCAATTCTGCCACCCAGCGGCCATCTCCATAAGGTTTCAGTTCGCTGTAATGCGAGGCCCCATGCAGGTAACCCACCGCCCAGCCCTGTTCAAGTTCACGGTCGGTTTCCAGAAAGACCCGTGCAATGTTGCCTTCCCTTTGCAGAAAAAAAGGCGTGCCATCATGATAAAGCTGCATGTGCTCCTCCTGGTTTGGAATGAACGGGTATCTGAGCGGAAAAGTCCCCTCGAAAGGGGACATGAAGTGCAATGTGAGATGGATTCAATCTGGGGTTGCATTGCTGGTGTGGCCATTGCCTCCAGCATTGCCCGGATTGTTGCCCGGAGAGCCCTGCTCTCCAGCCCGGTCTCCTTCGGCTGGATTCTCTTTTTCTCCTTCATGAAAAGTGCGAATGATTTTCTTCTGGTCTTCTTCCTGTTTTTTCATGGCATTGCTTTTGGGTTCCTGATCAGACATAAATGCTCCTTGAGGGTTCAAATTTGCAGGGTCAAACTTCTGGGTCAAAAGGGGACTTATTCTTCGGCGGCTCTGGGATTGATCACCCTTTCAGCACAGAGGGTCAGGCCCTTGTCGGCTTCGTATTCTTCGTTCAGGGTGTCTTCCAGTTTGATGGCAGCGTTGCTGTAGCCCAGTTGCTGGGCCCAGGTGCGCAGGGTGCCGTAAGTGGCGATTTCATAGTGCTCCACCTTCTGAGAAGCACCAATCAGGGCAGCGTCCAGCACAGAGCTTTCAGAGTCTTTTTGTTGCTTCAGAATTTCTTCTGCTTCTTTCAAGAGCCCCTTCATGGCCTGACAGGTTTTGGTTTTGGGTTTTTCGTCCAGTTCCTTGAACACGGCTTCCAGACGTTGTTTCTGTTTCTCGGTTTTTTTGATGTGGTCTTCGAACAGGGTTTTCAGTTTCTGGGAGGTGGCGGCCTGTGCCATTTTGGGCAGGGCTTCCAGCAACTGGGTCTCGGCGTCGTAGATGTCTTGCAATTGTTCAACAAAGAGTTGTTCGAGGTTTTGCATGGGGTTTCTCCTTCGTAAAAGTGATGATTGCTCACCAGCAGCAGGTTTTCTGGCTGGACCAGCGCAGATGTCCTGCATGGGGCTCGACAGGCCCATGTTAGACCACGGTTGTGCTGTTGCTGTGAAAGAAATCCCCTAGTCTGAAAAGGGAACTTTCACAAAAATTTCATTTCTGAAGAATTCAATCAATAAGCTGGCAGCAGATGAAAACAATCAGCCTCTACTGAGCGCTGGCTGATGAAATCATCTGGCCTATCTGAATGAAGCAATGGTGTTTTTGATTGATGTGCCATCCCTCACCATATCAATGTGTGAAATGATTCTATTTTTAACTCACCTGATTTCATGAAAGCGGATTATCCTGAAGAAGACATGGCTGGAGAGGAAAAAGAAGTGGATATGAATCATCTTGAAGGATTTTAAAACACTGAAATGAAGCACTGAAAACATCACAGAGGTGAAAGGTGTAGGTGGTGTGTTTTTGGTGTTTTATCTGCCCACTTCCCTTTCTGCGCCATGACTTCATTGGAGGTCGATCATGCCAGATGCACCCATGGAAAAACCCGGACATCAAAACGAAATGTCTCCCCGTCCTGAAGTGATCAGCAAAGACTACAAACCTGCAGGAAAACTGCAAGGCCAGACGGCCATCATCTCTGGTGGAGATTCAGGGATTGGTCGCTCTGTGGCGGTGGCTTTTGCTGCCGAAGGCGCAGACGTGGCCATCATTTACCTGGAAGAAAACCAGGATGCCCGTGACACCCGCAAAATGGTGGAAGAACGGGGCGGCAAATGCCTGCTGATTGCCGGAGATGTGGGCAAACCCGAGTTCTGTGAACAGGCTGTGCAGCAGGTGCTGAAGAAATTCGGCAGGCTGGACATCGTGGTCAACAATGCAGCAGAGCAAACCCCCCAGGAAGATTTCATGAAAATCACCCCGGAGCAGCTGGAAAAAACCTTCAGAACCAACATCTTCGGTTATTTTTACCTGACCCGTGCTGCCATGCCCCACCTGAAGAAAGGCGCACGCATCATCAACACCACCTCGGTCACCGCCTACCGGGGCAGCCCTGGACTGGTGGATTACTCTGCCACCAAGGGAGCCATTGTGGCCTTCACCCGTTCCCTCTCAGGCATGCTGGCCGAAAAAGGCATCCGGGTGAATGGTGTGGCCCCCGGTCCCATCTGGACGCCCCTGATCCCCAGCACCTTCCCAGAAGACAAGGTGGAACATTTCGGAGAAGATACCCCTCTGGGACGTCCTGGACAGCCCAGCGAAGTGGCCACCTGTTTTGTGTTTCTGGCCTCCCAGGACAGCAGTTACATGACCGGACAGGTGCTGCACCCCAATGGAGGAGAGATCATCAACGGTTGAGCAAAAGCAACCCATGGAACCCTGCAGGCCCTGGGAAGTTGACCTTCCTGGAGCCTGCTTTGCTTGTCAGATTTCTGTCACATGCAATGTTTACGCTGTAGTTGTGGAGTTGTTCGATCCGGTCCAGAGAGACCTCAAGCGTGTGCTGTCCCTGCTGCACCGTCCCGATGTGGACGAGCAGGTGCGGCAGATTTACCAGTTGCTGTTTCGGGTGGCCCTGCGGGTGGGCAAGAAGACCCGTGGAGGCAGGGGAGAACCCCTGACCATCCGTCGCAAAGAGAATGATTTTTTGCCGGTGCGGTTTCAACTTTACAAAGCCCATTGCCTGAAAGCGGTCAATGAAGCTTTGCAGCAATGGAAAAACCGTCCCCGCACCCGCGAGGCCTTCAATGAGATTTTTCTGTGCATGCAGGTGGCACTGGCCTGTTTTTGACTGTTCCTGTGTTTGACTGTTTTTGAGCTTCAGCAGGTTCAGAAGAGCAGCCAGAACCCCGATTGGTTCGCAATGTTGCAGGCTGGGTCTGGTTGGTTTATAAATCCTGGGTGTACAGTTCGCCTCCATGGCTGGCGACCAGACGGGTCATCCAGCTCTGAAAGTCACACCATCCTGTGCTTTCTGTCTGCCAGTTTTCCACCTGGCTTTCGGTGCTGAAGACATTGAAAGGATGCAGTGGGCGTCTGAAATCAAACACAGCAAAACTGCCCACATGGGACAGCACAGCCGCCACCATCAGGTGGGGAAACTGCTCAGGATTGCCAGCGAAAATGGCCCGATTGTACCGTTCCAGTTCATGCAGCCCCAGAAATTTGATGCCGGTGCGTCTGCCCGGATGAAAGTAAAGCTCTGCAGAGCCCAGGTGTATCAGAAAGGCCTGGTAGTCTTCTGGGAAGGGGGTTTGCAGGTGTTGCATGGTTTTTGCAATTTCTGCGGCGGTGTAGTTCTGCAGGATTTTGAAGGTGCGGATCATGCCATCAGGGCCAGGAGCTGTACCGTCTCTGGTGCAGCTTTTCAGATGGATCAATGCTTGTTGGTAAGTCAGTGCATCCATTTTTCAATTGTAGCGTTTTGTGTCTGACTTGCCATGGACACGAGGCCACTGGACTTTTTGTTTTCGTTACAAATTTATGAAAGTCAATGGCGCTTTATTCGAAAGACCCATTCGCAGCACGGATGATTTCAGAGGATTGCTTTTGCTTTTTGGAAAAGCTTCAAACCCGCGCTTCAGTCTCATCCTGACTGGCCCACCACACCAGCCAGATCAAGAGGGGCTGCAAAGGCAACCTCAACCACAACAGCCACACCGGTACAGGGAATTTTCTGGCCCACAACAGCATCTGGATGTTGGCTGGAAAAACCAGCAACAGCAAGGCCACCAGCCCCAGGCCAGCAGGTTTGCGTGTGGCCTTGCTCAGCAAACCCAGCCCTCCAGCCACCTCTGCTGCACCACTGAGGGCCACAGCAGCCTCTGGAAAAGGCACCCATTTTGGCATGATGGACAGAAACATTCTGGGCACCCAGAAATGGCAGATGCCTGTGAACACAAACAGTGCTCCCAGCGAAAGGCGGGTTCTGCGTTTCCAGGCAGGATTTTTCCAGGCACGTCTGGTGAATTGTTGCAATGACCTGAGCATGGCTCTGATTGTAGGTGTTCATGGGTGCTGGTTCTGGAGCTTTTCTTGAATTTGAGTTGTCAGGGGAAACCCATCTGCACTTGTGGATCAAGCAGGTGGGTTTCCCCTGACAACCAGCAGGTGTTACTTGCAGGTGTTATTCATTCACAGCATGAAGCTGCACAGAGGTGCCCGGGTCCAGACCATACACCTGGTACCGGTCCACCACCTGTTCGGCCCAGTTGCGGTGGGTCGCAGGTTCGCACATGGCATCTCCCATTTTGAACACTGCAGGAGCATCTGCAGCCAGAATGGCTTCAGCCATTTCCAGATCGGTGCCAGACACCCGGTACAGGCTTTCAATCACCGGAACCTGGGAGGGGTGAATGGCAGTCTTGCCAAAAAGACCGTTCTGCAAATCCATGCGGGTTTCCTGCACCAGGGTTTCCGGGTCATCCGTGAAATCGTAAACCGGAGCACTCAGGTTGAACCCGTAAGGCTTGAATTGCAAAACCAGCTGGTTGATCAGGGTGCCCAGTGGGGTCTGGTAGGCACTGACCCCCCGGCTGCGGCGCATGTTCAGCAGGCTCAGCAGGTCATTGCCCCCAATCCTTAAAGACAGCACCCGGTGTTGCTGGGCCAGCAGCATGGAACGCAACTCGTCCAGGGCTCCACGGTCAAAAACCACCCGGGTTTCCAGGGTGGGCATGATCTGGAATGTGGTGCCTTTCAGGGTGCCCATCCACAGGGGAAGGTTTTGCGGCTCCACTTTGGGAAGCACAAAGCCCTCGACCTGCTCGATTCCAGGCAGGTCCAGCAATTGCTGCAAAACCGGGATGTTTCTGGCCCGCACAAACACCTTCAGGTTGCTGCTTCTCAACTCCTGCAGGGTCTGATTGATGTTGTGCAGCGCCTCTGGAAGATGCTGCGGCAAAACAGCATCTTCTGTGCAAATGATCACCGAACGCAGAAAAGGGTATTTTTCTGCGTTGACGATGGAAAGGAGTTGTGGATGCGTGCCAGGGACATACAGGGAAGCGCCCAGTTCAAGTGCCTGCATCAGTGTGGGTTCCCGGACTGCTCAGGCGCCGAATTCGCTGGGGCTGATGGCCACGGCATTGCAGATTTCCCGCAGCACCTGACGCTCTTTCTCGTCAAAGTTGCCGTCTGCATTGGCGATCACCAGCGCGACCTGCACAGCAGCACGGGCCGCTTCCGGTTTGTTTTTCAGTTTGCCCACAGCCTGGATGGCTTCAATTTTGCCGAAATCGAAATCCTGTTCCAGTTTGCCACAGTAAAATTCAAATTTCTGTTTGAGGGTGGCCACATCAAAAGACTGCAGCACGGAATTGCTCATGATGAATTGTGCGGTTTTGCTGCGCTCCGTGGAGTCGATTTTTCCATCGGCGGCTGCCATCAGGGCACAGGCGGCCATGCTGGCCTCTGCAAATTCACGGTTCATGAATTGCTTTGCACTTTTTTGCAGGTCTCCTGCGATGGATTGGGCTGCGCCTTTCAGTTTGTTGAAAAAACTCATGTGGTACCCCTTTCTATATGTCCTGATCTGTCAGAAGTGGCCGGATCAGTGCCACTGCCTGGTAAGGCAAGTCTACCTGTTTTGTGACCTCTACCTGGCGTTTTTCCGCCAGCTCGATCAGGTGATGCACATCAGGATGCTGCGGGTCCCGCACAATCAACCGTTCAGGAATTCTGCGCAGCATCACCCGCGTGCTTTCACCCACACCAGGTTTGATGTAATTGAGCGGACGCTCTCCATACCCGCGTTGCAGGTCCTGCAGGCACTGCATGGAGGTTGTTCTCAACTGAGCTGTATTACGCGGTGAATCTGAAAGAAGTTCCGGCAGTTGGGGCGGCTGGGGATGATGCTCCTCAATCATGCCCAGGTAGGTCAAAGTTTCATCCTGTGCAGTGAGGTGTTCCAGATGCATGGCCCCATCAAAAGCCCCTGCTGCATAGGCTTCAGGCTGCCTGACGGTTCTGCTGATCAGGCCTGAAACCGTTCCGTTCAGGACAGCATGTGGAATCAGGTAATCTTCATGGGTGGGTGCATGGTGGGCGGTGCCACTGATGTCTGCCAGAACATAAAGGTTGCTGGAAAGGCGGGTGCCCTGCTCGGCATTGAAGTGATCCACACTGATTTGCAGTTCTCTGGAAATCACCCCTTTGCCCGTCCAGCCATCAATGAAATGCAGGTGTTCAGCAAGGTTTCCTTCCTGATTCACAATGTGCTGCAGGGCATGCAGGTCCAGCCCCCTGTCCCGGATGATGCTGACACTGTAGTGCTGCACCTCATGGCCACAACTGCGCAGAAAGCGGGTGAGCAGCACCCCCACTGGCGTTCCTGCCCGTGCAAGGCTGACCAGCACCAGTTTCTGCCCTGCTGGCGTGTCCTGCACCAGTTGTGCAGCCAGCAGACGAATGTCCTGTGCCACACGTGCAGCCTGCCGCTCCACCGCCCGATGGTACAGCTCCAGATAATCGGCTTTTGGGGGAGACTCGATGGAAAGGATTTCACTGTAATGGCTGTTCCCGGACTGGATGCGTTTTTCTTTCTCTTCCACACTCAGTGTTTCGATCTCGATGGGAAGCAGCAAAAAAGTCACGTCCTGGGGATCGTAACTGGTGGGCATGGGCGTCAATGAAAAATCAGGCATGGGGCTCCAGCAGGCGTGCAATCTGGCTCTGAGAGGGGGTCATCCAGAAATCACAACTTTGCATGAACTCCAGATCGGTGTGGCTGTCCCCGATGCCCAGGGTCAGCCCTGCTCCCCGTTTTGCTTTCAGGTGTTCCACGGCATGTTTCTTGCGAACAGCATGCGGAACAAAAGACAGGTTGTTGCCATTCAGGTGCACATAGTACCCTTCTGATCCAAGTTTTTGCTGTACGGTTTGCAGCACTTCTGCCAGTGCAGACTCGGGAAGGCCACGCACCTTGCTGACCGTGCAGATGGGCAAGTCCCCTTCCTGAATGATGCGGTGAAACATCAATTCTGGATCAGGATGGGCTTCCTGGAGCAACCTCAGGGCTTCTTGCAGGAGGTGCTGGTAGTGGCTGGCCTGCTGGCGCATGTGGTCGGTCCATTCCGGGTCGTCGGTCCAGCCATTTTCCTGCCAGAGCAGGAGGGTGGCCCCGTGGTTCAGGATGGCATGGCTGCCCCATTTGATTTGCAGGGCTTCAAAGGCCCTGCGGTCCCGGCCTGTCACGGCAATGACTTCTCCGTGTGAAAGCCAGTCCAGCAGCTTTTTCTGGTGTTCCAGCATGAAGGTGGGCTTCACGCCACTGCCGTCTTGCACCACGTTGGTGGCCTGCTCCTGGGATTTTTGCCTCAGGTGCAGTTTGCGTTCTGTCTGAAAGAGGGTGTCGTCCAGGTCCGTGAAAATCAGCATGCTTGCCTCAAAAGTAGACCGTTTCTGCCTGCAGCAGGTCAGCCAGGGTCTGGTCTTCGGAAGTCGGAAGGGTTTCAAAACACAGCATGATGCGGGAATACTGTGCTGGATGGTGGTTGTACAGGTAGTTGGGAATCTGGTCCCCATAGTTGTCCGGGAATTCCAGGCGGCTGTGAATCACCTCGCCCGGCAAAATCGGGCTGCGGGTGGTGGTGTGAAAGACCACCTGGTGCCCGGCATTTTCCAGCGCTGCTGCAAATTTCAGGGGTTCAAAAGCGAATTCTCCGGTTCCCAGCACCAGAATGGGTCTGTCCTGCAGGGGCAGTTCAGCAACCTTTTTCTGCAGGTGTTCTGGAAGTGCATGTTCATCAGGCAGCCTTCCCAGACGCGAGTACTCTTTGCGAATCAGGGGAGTCTTGTCTGCGCCGTTGCCCGTTACTTTTGGCAGCTCAGGGGGAGCAAATTCTGGGTTGGGGGTGAAATCCATGCGGCCTTTCACCAGGGCGTGAATCTGCACAGGCAATCCGAATTCTTCCTGCAGCACTGCAGGGGGCAAATCCAGCCAGCTGGTGAAACACACCAGATGCACTTCCTGCAAAGCTGGCAGGGCGGCTTTGAGGGTATGCGTGAGGGCCTTGAGGGTCTTGCCAGTGGTGATCTCATCGTCAATCAGCACCAGGGTTCTGGCATGGTCCCACAAAGCTTTTTTCTCAGGGTCCTGAGGAGGGTAGATCAGGTGGTCTGTGGCGTGCGAGTGGGTTTCCTGAAACAGCAAGGTGGCATGCTCACCCAGACGGTAACGGGTGGAAGGCAGGTACAGCGCGTCCTTTCTTCCTGTCAGCTTGCAGTGTTCCTCAAAGATGCTGGCAGAGAGGCCTGTGGCTGTTTCAGCCATCCCGATGAACAGCACAGGCCCTTCTGCATCCAGGGGCAGGGACTTTGCCAGGGAGCAGTGGTGTTTCAGGGCTTCGGAAGGTTTCACAGGAAGGTGCTTGCCCAGAATTTTGCTGACGAACAGAAATCCACGCCGGGGATTCTGCCGGACCGCATATTCTGTGATGGTGTCCAGAGGCACCTGCTCGTCATGCAGCTCGATGGTCAAGGTGCCAGAGGGCAGCACCACCTGCTTGACCGCCTGGATGGAAGAGGGACTCAATGCACTTCCTCCAGCACATCATCCCGCACCAGAACACTGCCCATGATGGCCAGCATCCGCACATTGCGTTTTGGGGCAGGCACCTGATCGGGGGTCAGGTGACCCAGGGCCATCAGTGCCGCCACATGACCAAAGTTCAGGCCTGCGGTGATGCTCAGGTGCATGCCTCCACTGGGCCGGGCATTGATTTCCAGCATGTTGGGGACCCCGCCCCGGTCTTTCAATTGAATGTTGAAGATGCCATTCAGGCCGTAATGCCGGGTGATTTCACGGGCCATCTGCTCCACTGCTGCGTTGTCCTCACTGACCTGTGCCCCTTCCTTGCTTTTGCTGCGAATGACACACTGGGCCAGTTCTCCATTGAGGGCCACGCAGTCAATGGAGCGTTCGGTGCCCTCGCACACCTCCATCAGCATCATTTTGGCAAACTTCCTGTTGTTGCCAAAGTAGGCCCTGGCTTCCTGATAACTCATGGCATACAGTTCATTGCCCAGCAGCAGGGTCATGCGGCTTTTGCGGGTCAGCATGCGAAAACCGCTGGCGTAAATGCCCACACTGGGTTTGAAGCACAGGGCTTTGCGTTCCCCGCCCAATTCCTCCACCGCCTGATTGAATTCATCCAGGGTGTGAAAAGTGCGGAAATCCGGGATGGGGCAGATGTGGGTGGGGAAGGTCTGCAGAAATTCGGCTTTGTGGTCCACCAGACGCAGGACTTCAGGGCTTGCAGAGACCACCAGTGTGGTCCCGATGGCTGCAAATTCTGCCTCATGCTTTTTGATCAGGCTTTTTTCCTTGCAGGGAAAGAACACCTCAATGCGGTGTTTCTTGCAGTACTCCAGTGCCCAGTTCAGGTACTTTCTGCCCGTCAATCCTGCAGGTTCCAGTTCATGGTGCCAGGGACCATACAGCATGGGGGCTTCCGGGGTGGTGTGGGTGGCATAAAGTTCCCACTGACCGGTGGCATGCATGGCATTGAGCACATGGTGAATGACGCTGAAACCTTTGTTGAACCAGACCCGTGTTTTCATTCGTTCCTCGATTTTTCTTGCAAACCTGCGCTGCATTTCCCTGATTGTAGGGGAAAGTGGTGATGCCTTCACAACACGCCAAAAGCAGGGATAAAAAAGGCGAGGAACAAGCCTCGCCAGATTGGATTCTGGATTCACCCTTCGGTCAGCTGGGGATTGTCCCGCTGGTATTTCATGGACCACAGCACCGAGGCCACAATGAAACCCACCCCGATCAGACCAGTGACCAGTTCAGGAATTTCAATGTGTCCCATGCCCAGCAGCATGATCACGGCCAGGGCACCGATGCCGTAGTGGGCTCCGTGCTCCAGGAACACGTACTGTGCCAGGGTGCCCCTTTTCACCAGCATCAGGGTCAGGGAACGCACAAAAACCGCACCAATGCACAGACCTGCGGCAATCACCACGATTTCCTTGGTGATGGCGAAAGCCCCGATCACCCCATCCAGAGAGAAGCTGGCGTCCAGCACTTCCAGGTAAATGAAAGCAGTCAGACCTGCAGCGCCTGCCCTGGCGGCGATGTCATCCACCTCAAAGAGACCCCCCAGGGCGTCAATCAGGATGTAGGTGAGGATGCCAATCAGGCCTGAAACCAGGGCCACCAGTTTTTCTTCAGGGTGAACCATGGTGCTCACCAGCACCAGCAACAAAGTGCCGGTCACAAAGACCTGAATGGTGTCCAGGCGACCAATTTTGGCCAGGGGACGTTCAATGAAAGCCAGCCAGTGCACTTCTTTTTCGGGGTCCATCAGGTACTTCAGGAACACCAGCAGCAGGAAGGTTCCCCCGAACGCAGAAATCGGCACGTGGGCTTCGGTGAGGTGCTTGGCGTACTCCGTTGGGTTGGTGAAGGCCAGGTTGACCACCTCGATGAACCCCAGGTTGGCCACCAGGGCCACAATCACGATGGGGAAGAGGAAACGCATCCCGAACACTGCAATCAAAATCCCCCAGGTGAGAAAGCGCCTTTGCCATACGGCGTCCATGTTTTTCAGCACGCTGGCATTCACCACAGCGTTGTCGAAACTCAGGGACACCTCCATCACCCCCAGGATCAGGGCGATGAGCAAAAATGAACCAGCGGTGGTGATGTCGCCGGTCTTGAAGCCGTAAAAGAAGGCCCCTGCAAGACAGACGAGGGTCACCAGAAATGCGAACCCAAACTCTTGACGTAACATCTTGTCCTTTCAACTGCACGGCCGGGTTTTACATGTGTGCCCTGGCCGCTGTACAACATCACCCCCGCACCCCATATACAGCACTCGGGCGCGGGGGTGATTGGATTGGGGATGGAGCTTTTCAGGCTTAGCCGACGTTGACGCCGAAGTCCACAGCCAGGCCACGCAGGCCGTTGTTGTAGCCCTGACCGATGGCCTTGAATTTCCACTCCGCGTTGTTGCGGTACACTTCAGCGAAAATCATGGCGGTTTCGGTGCTGGCGTCTTCACTCAGATCATAACGGGCAATTTCTGCGCCGCCTGCATTGTTTAATACACGTGCGTAGGCGTTGCGCACCATGCCGAAGTTCTGGCGGCGGGCTTCTGAATCGTAGATGGTCACGGCAATCACAATGCGGGTGACGTTCTGGGGCACAGCATTGAGGTCGATCTTGATGGTTTCATCGTCCCCGGCTCCTTCCCCGGTGCGGTTGTCTCCGCCGTACTCCACACTTCCATCTGCACTCTTGCTGTTGTTGAAGAAGACAAAATCAGAGTCGCTGGCGACCTTGCCGCTTTCACCGATCAAAAAGGCGCTGGCATCCAGGTCGAATGCGGCCCCGTCGGTGGTGCGGATGTCCCAGCCCAGACCCACCGTGATGCTGGTGAGGCCGGGAGCTTCTTTGGTCAAACTGACATTTCCACCTTTGCTTAAACTGACTGGCATGTGAACCCTCCTGAGTTGAGTGAGTGATGGGCTTTGTTGAGGTTGTCTGATTTGAAACGCGGTCAAAACTGAAATTTAAACGTTGAAACCGTGGTTTCTGAGGAAAGCTTCCAGACCTTCGCGGTAGCCCTGACCCACAGCGCGGAACTTCCAGTCCCCACCGTGGCGGTAAAGTTCTCCGAACACCATCAGGGTTTCGGTGCTGGCATCTTCGGAGAGGTCATAACGGGCCACTTCGGTGCCAGTTTCATCGTCCACCACGCGGATGAAGGCATTGCGGATTTGACCGAAGCTCTGGCCTCTGGCCTGTCCTTCGTGAATGCTCACCGAGACCACCAGACGGTGGATCTGCTGGGGCACCTTGGCGAGTTCCACCAGGATGCTCTCATCGTCTCCCTCGCCCTGTCCAGTGCGGTTGTCGCCGGTGTGCTCAACGGCACCACTGCCGTGTTTCAGGTTGTTGTAGAAAATCAGGTCGGCATCGCTGCCTGCCCGTCCGTCTTCATTGACCAGCAGGGCCATGGCATCCAGGTCGAATGCGGCTCCATCGGTGGCACGCACATCCCACCCGAGGCCCACCCGCACTTTGCGCAGGCCGGGGGCTTCTTTGCTGAGGTTGATGTTGCCGCCTTTGCTGAGGTTGATTGCCATGTTTTTCCTCCGTTGATGCGCTCAAGACTTGTGAGATGGGGTGCGAGACTTCAGGA
This sequence comes from Deinococcus roseus, assembly GCF_014646895.1. Classification (NCBI taxonomy): domain Bacteria; kingdom Thermotogati; phylum Deinococcota; class Deinococci; order Deinococcales; family Deinococcaceae; genus Deinococcus; species Deinococcus roseus. The sequence continues at coordinate 117,291 of NZ_BMOD01000009.1, read as the reverse complement.
TTTCTGCCCGGATTGCCAGCGAAAACCAAAACCGAAATGCTCGTCGGTTTCCTGGTGGCCCCGGAAATACAGTTCTTCTTTGGTGACCTGGATGTGGTCTCCAGAGTTGATGATGCTGCAAATGGCACAGAACTTCTGGCTGGGATCAGGCTGATCCAGCTTCAGGTGAATCTCATTGCCCTGATCGTCGGTGATTTTCATGCGCCCACCCACATCCTGGAAGGTGGAAACCCCCTGGTAGATGTAAGCGAAGACCACCACCCGTTTGATCAGGTCGGGCCTCAGGACCAGCAGGTTCTCTCCGTCCTGGGATTGACCGCTGCGGTCATCCTTGTCCAGAAAGATGTAAGGCACGGTGTCTTTTGCTCCAAAAGAGTTCCCGAGGGCCTGAATCACGCCCCGGTATCCGCTTTGCATTTCAAACATGCAGCCCAGGTCGAGGTCTGCAGTGCTGCTGGCAGCAGGCTGGTTGGCCAGCAGTCCCCACAATCCGCTGCTGCTGGGTTTGCTGTGCTGCTCCCAGTTCAGGTTGATGTGAATGGGCTGCTTGCGGCCATCTTTGCGCAAATTGACCTTGCCAGAATCGCCCCGTTTTTCCAGGGTGATCTTGCTGAGGTTCACTTTTCCGGCAGATCCAGCAGGTTCAGCAGACCCAGCAGGTTTGCTTTCCTGCACAGGTGGTGCCGGCTGGGGTGCAGGAGCAGGGGTGGGCGCTGGAGAGGGTTTGGCCACCGTTCCTCCATAATGTTTGACCAGATCTGCCAGACCGCCATTGAAACCCTGGGCAATGGCCCCGAATCGCCAGACGTCCTTGAAATACACCTCGGACAGGATCACGGCTTTTTCCTGCGAGAACTGCTGGCCGCTGAACACGAATTCCAGCAGCACATTGCCCTCACTGGACACCCGCACCCGTCCGGTTTTCACATCCTTGAAGGTGTGCTGGTCGTCAATGGTGCAGGTGAAAGCCAGACGCTGAACGCCGGATCCCACCCTGGACAGATCCAGTTGAAATTGAGCGCTGTAAGCATCCCTGTGGGCAAGTTGCACTTCACCCTGGGGGGATTTGCTCTGGTTATAGAACACCACGTGGTCATCCGAGGGCAGTTTTTCCTGCCCATTCAGCAGAAAACAACTGATGTCATATTCCCTGGAAGACCCCTGCACCTGTACATCAATGTCGATGCGGTTGCTGGAGGTGACCTCTGAAAGTTTGATTTTCTGTCCGGGAACAAGTTTTTGCATGTTCGTATCTCATTATGGGGGGAAGCCGGGGAAAGTTCCCGTGATTTACAGCACGCGGCGGATGTCGTTGGCAATGTCCTGAATGGTGCGCCCGTTGGTCATTTCACCCAGGGCTTTGAAGGTCCATTCTCCAGACACCAGTTGCAGTTTTCCGATGATGATGCTGGTGTGGTTGCCGGTGGCGCTCAGGTTGTAGCGGGCAGCTTCCTGTTTGTTGTCTGCATTGACCACCCGGCAGAAAGCATTTTCCACTTTTGCAAAATTCTGACCCCGGAAACTGGACACTGCCAGCACAATCTGGCTGACGTTGCTGGGCAGACGGGAAAGGTCCACGGTGATGATTTCATCGTCGCCGTCTCCAGCTCCGGTCAGGTTGTCTCCGCTGTGTTTGATGCTGCCATCTTTGCTTTGCAACTGACGGAACCATATGGTGTCCAGCAAATTGCCCTGGGCATCATAAACAGCAGCACTGGCATCCAGGTCAATGCTTTCTGGAGCCGAGAACATGCCAAACAGGCCTTTGGCTTTGGCCACATCCCAGCCGAGGCCCAGGTGCACCCGTTGCAGTCCGCCTGCGCCTTCTTTTTTGAGGTTGATGCTCTGTCCTTTGGTCAAATTGATCATGTGGGTTCCTCCAGTGAATGACGGACACAACCTCTTTTGCTGCACCGCACTGGGGAATACTACGCGGGCCGAGGGGAGAAAGTTTCCAAGCATCCGTACCGGGATTGTAACACGGCTTGCAGAGGTGCGTTTTGATTGTTTCAGGTCCAGCAGTCCTCTGCTTGCTGCAAAAAGTGTTGTCCTGAGCAGGACAGTGAAAGATGTGATTGATTTGAAGTGATTGAATCAAATGATCAATCAAGATGTTTATTGAGCCCACACTCTTGATGAAAGCAGGATCTATAATGCAATCAACAACAGTGCCCTTACTGGACAGGAGACCAGCCTCCATAAGCTGGCGTGACGGAGACTGTGATTTCGTGCAGTCTCCTTGTTTTTTATTCATGAAAACAGCTTTCTGGATCTGTATGATTTGACTGAGGATCCATTTGTAAATTTCTCTCAGGATTGCGTTTCGTCTGGGCTGCTGAATTGATCATCTGTTTTTTTCTTTTTTCTGGAAATCTCTGGGCACAAAAAACACCCGGCCAGCAGCCGGGTGTTCTGAGGTTGCCTGATCTTACAGGTTGTCTTGCAGGCTGGTGGCCGTCTTGAAACGGATTTTCTTGCCTGCAGGCACGGTGATGCGGTCGGTGGTGCCAGGACGCACGGCCTGACGTTCCTTGGTGGGAACCACGCTGAGGGTCCCGAAACCGGGCAGACCCACGGTTTTGCCTTCTTTCAGGGCCTCGACGATGATTTCCAGCATGGAGTCAATGACTTCTCCTGCGTCTTTTTTGCTGACACCGGCCTTCTCGGCGATCACTTGAATCAGTTGTTGCTTCCCGACTTTTTCCATGAACTACCTCCGATACAACCAGAAGCGGGATGTCCCCTTTTCTTCTGCTTGATAGATCTTAACAGGAAATTCTGCGCCTGAGTTTAGAATGTCACACAGGATCATGAGCAAAAATCAGGTATGGGACTCCAGTTGGTGCAAAACAGCCGCTGTGAAAGGCTGCATTCCCTTGTACTCCAGCACTTCAGGCTTGACGGAACGCAGAAGTTTGATCAGTCTGGGACGCAATTCTGGTTCTTTCTGCAGGCGTTCTTTCAGGGAATTCACGTAGACCCGGATCGTGAAAATCCCTCGCTTCAGGCCGGGCAGGCCCAGGGTGGTCTGACGTTCCATGCGCAGGTAAATGTGGTCCAGCAAATCAGGTTCATGTTCCCACTGGGGATTCCAGATGGGCCTTGGCTGATCAGGATGGGCGTTCAGGGCAGGACTGAGGGTCAGACCCCAGCTGAAGCGCACAAAAGGTCCTTTGTGCAAGATGGCACGGGACATGCTGTCTGAGGCCCGGACCAGGCGGTCATGGTCCGCCACTGGATGGTGAATCTGTGCAAAATCCTGTCCGGGTTTTTCAGCAGGATTCCAGCCACTGGGAAAGCACACCGATAGGGCTTCTGCCTGCAGAGAGTGGTCCTGCTGGTGCAAAACCACCAGGTCTTCCTGGCAGCAGAGGGCCACAGCATCGAGCAACCTGAAAAGACCTTGCTGGGTGTGCAGGTGCTGCAGAATTTTTCTCCCCAGAGGATGTTCCTGCACCAGATGCACCTCCAGATCGGGTTCGGTTCGGCGGAAATGCAACCCCAGAAACCCGAGGGTGGCTTCTTCTGGGCTGGCTTGCAGCAAGTGGGGATGCTCTGCTGCGTACACCTGCAGCAGGGTCCACAAAGAGTCTTGCAGACCCTCGGGGTCAGGGCTGTGCACCAGACGGTGCATGTCGGCTCTGGTCTGCAACACCTGAAGTTTTTGTTTCAGACATTTGAACAGCAAACGGTCTTCCACAAAATGGTGTTGTTCCAGACGGCCATTCAGCCAGGTGCCCAGCTGAAAGACATCTGCCTTGATTTCAAAGGTGTCGTGCACCATGAAAGGCGGATCAGGGTCTGGGAGCAGCACCTCTGGCATGTTCAGGAGGTCAGGTATCTGAAGGTGCCCTCCCTGAGTCCGGCCACCCGGATCAGGGTCTGAATCTGTCCGAAATGCAAAGATTCATGGTGCAGCAGGTGAAAGAGCACCCACTCGGGGGAAACATCATAGTGGGAAAGTTTGCGCAAGGTTCCAAAGTCTTCCAGGGTCATCTGCTGGTAGGTGTCCAGCAGGTCCTGGCGCACCCGCTTCAGGCGTTCCAGATGTCTGGAGAGGGGTTCTCCCAGCACGTGACTGAGGTTGTCATCAGAGGTGCGGTGTTCGATGGGAAAATACGCTGAGCACCAGGCAGGGAGTTCTTGCTGCAGCACTTCTGAGTACAGCCAGTCCACCTCGACCACTGCGATGTGGTACAGCAAAGAACCTATGGTGTGTCCGTTCACCAGCACATCCAGACTGCCAGGATGCAGGGATTCCACGGTGCGCAGGGTGCGTTCCCTGGCCATTTGCAGCATGCCCAGACCCATGGCAATTTCTGAATTTTGGGCTTCGGGCCGGGACAGCACCAGTTCATTTTTTGAGGTCATCAGGTCTCCTTGGGTTTCTCAAACAAAAGCTCAAACATCAGAAAGGTGGATGAAGTATAACGTGACTGACCATGCCCCAGTGTGCCCACATGCACCAATGCAGAAACCAATGCAACAACCCGAGGAGGGGCCTCGGGTTGCTTTGTTGGATGCGGACTGGATGTGGGATTGGGTTTATTTGCTCCTGTCGCAGTAAACGAATTCTTCGGCATCCAGACCCCAGAAGCGCACAGGGGGCCAGACGCTGGTGGTGCTGGTGAAGGGACCCTGTGCCACGATGGGGCAACTGAAATCTTCGCCGCCTTTGGTGACGGTGTAGGTGTTGACCACATACCAGGAGTCATCGCCCCAGACGCATTTGATGTCTTCATAAGAGTAGGTGCCGTTGTTGTTGGGGGTGGTCATGCGGTATACCAGACCCAGGGTGTCTGCATTGCAGACTTTCTCGCCATAAGGAATGGTGCAATTTTCGGTGCCTGTGCACTGCCCGGTGGCGCTGGTGATCAGGTGATAGTCCGGTCCAAGGTTGCTGGCGCTGCTGACACTGGCAGCGCCAGCAGCGCCGGTCAGGGAGATTGCGGAAATCAGGGTGGTCAGAAGAATGTTTTTCATGGGTGGTGCCTCCTGAGCGTTATTGTGGCTTTGGGGTGTGAATGTTAAAAGGAGTTTTTTTGAAGAGTCTGTAAAGGCTTTTTTGTTAACCTTGCTGGTCATCAAGGCAATGTCACAAAACGTTTTTTTGAGATGTGGAGCAGATGTGTGTAGATCTGATGGAGTGTCACTGAATCGGAAATGAAATGTTTTCTGGAAGCCTTCACGAAATCTGCATGGCGAATTGAGGTGACATCTTCTGTGCCTGCCTCCCACCCAGATGGAAAATTCTGGGATGTGCAGGCACCCGTTAAAGGAGCCAGGAGAACAAAATGCAACCCCCAGAAAAATCTGTTCTGGGGGTTGCCGCCCGAATGGGGCAAGTGTAAAACCCGAGCTTCGCGTGGGCCTGGTCTGCCGGGAATGAATTGTGAAAGGCACTGCGTCCAGGCTGTGTTCGGACTGCCTCACCTGTCTGATGGTGCCTGTGTGCTGTCAGCGCCAGGTCAACCGCTGTCAGCCCCTGTGTTCCGGGCAACAGTTCACCAACTAGGGGATTTCCCTTAGTTGCTTTTTTGTAACAGCGAAAACCATGATGGAAACTGCTTTTTTACTTCATTTATACAAAAGAATTAAATTTTGCATGCTCAAGGCAAATTCAAATCTGTAGTAGGCTTTTATTTAAACCAGGTTCAGGTCAATTTGGGCAGAAAGGCTGCATCCTGAGCCACGAGGGGCACATATGGCAACTGTGGATTCCCTGTTCGTCAACATTTGCATGGTGATTTCCCTGACCTACCTGTTCAGCCTGACTTACCGGGACTGGCGAACAGAACATCGGGTCGAGGTGCTTTTGTTGCGGGCCCTGTGCTGCTCTGTGGGCGCCATCCTGCTGATGTTTCATGGCATCCCCCTTGGGGACAACATCCAGATGGACCTGCGGATGGTGCCCATTGTGCTGTTCACCCTCAGGTATGGACTGGGGTATGGAACGGTGGCTGTGATTCCCATGGTGATCACCCGGGTTTTGTTTTTTCCACAGGCACCCTCAGATGTGTATGCCCTTTCGGGATTGCTGACCTTCCTGATGATTGGCCTGATCCGTTTGCGCATGGGCAACACCACCTCCACCCCTTACCTGTTGACCCCTTTGCTGATTTTCTCCCTGCAGACCCTTCCGGTTTTTCTGTCTTCGCACGCAGAGCGGTTTTTCAGCCAGACTTTCATCTGGTATTTCCTGGCCAATGTGATCGGGTTTTACCTCTCGGCCCAGATTTTGCAGTCCCGTCTGGCCTACCTGAGGGCCACCGAACACCTGCAAAAAGAAGCCCTCACCGATGCCCTCACTGGACTGTTCAACCGCAGGCAATTTGAACGCGATCAGGGTTTGTTCGGGGGTGGCGATGTTTTTTTGATGCTGGACCTTGACCACTTCAAACACATCAACGACAGGTACGGTCACAGCATGGGAGACGATGTGCTCAGGCAGATTTCTGCACTGCTGCAAAACAGCACCCGCGACCACGACCGCCTGTACCGCATGGGAGGAGAGGAGTTTCTGGTGGTGCTGCGTGGCACAGATGCCCAGCAGGCTTTTCTCATTGCAGAACGCATCCGGGAAGCTGTGGCAGAGCACCTGTTTCCGATGCCTGAGCAGGTGACCCTCAGTGGAGGTCTGGTGGAATGCCCTCCCCGTCCTGACCTCCAGAAGGTGCTGGATCAGGGCGATGTCCTGCTTTATTCGGCCAAACGCCAGGGACGCAACCAGATTCAGCAACAGGTGCAGGACCCACAGCCCTCCACTTCACGTGAAGCAAGTCGGGATGTGATGGGAACCAGCCTGCTTTGAGAACTGCAGGCAGAACTTCCAGCCTGTTCCCGACACCTGACACAAGACCCAGCACAAAACAGTGCAGCAAGGCATTTGCCCTGCTGCACTGTGGGGAGGAAGAGTGATTGAAGTGTATCAGCCCTCCAGAATGTGCAGGGAAACAAATCCCACAAAATAAAAAAGAATTAAAGTGTCTTTTCTGACAACTGCCAGCAAGGGGTTCAAAACAACCCCAGCACCTCTTTGAGTTTGCGGGGAATTTCTTCTGGAGACAGCACAAACTGGGCACCCCCCAGTTTGATGGCGGCCTGGGGCATCCCAAACACAGCAGAGCTTTTTTCGTCCTGGGCAATGGTGAATCCTCCTGCATCCCGGATGGCTTTCATGCCGGTGGCTCCATCGTCTCCCATGCCGGTCAATTGAATGGCCATCAGGTTGCCTCCCAGGGTCCGCACCCCGGATTCAAAGAGGATGTTGGCACTGGGGCGGTGTCCCTTGATGGGAGCATGGTTGCTGAGGTGCAAGGTCAGTTTGCCCTGCCTGCGCAGCAGTTCCAGGTGGGTGCCACTGGGGGCCAGGTACACGCCGCGCTGGACCTCCATGCCTTCCCGGGCCAGCTGGATGGGCAGCGCTGAACTGGTTTGCAGCCAGTTCAGCAGGGACATCTCAAAGCCCTGGGCAATGTGCTGCACAATCAGAATGGGCAGGGGGAATGCATCTGGCAAACGGGAAAGCACCGTCTGCAAGATGGGAGGGCCGCCCGTGGAAGAGGCGATCAGCACCGCCTGATAAGGCGCAGCAGGGCGGGAGGTGGGGGTGGAGGGTGCTTTGACGGTGTTGCGCCGCACCATTTTGATCTTGGACACGGCTTTGAGGGTTTGCCGGAATTTCTGGATGTTCAGGGGATCGTCTGGAGAGGGTTTCAGCATCAGGGTGATGGCCCCACTGTGGTGGGCGTTTTTGCTCATGGTGGCATGCTGTTCGGACACAGTGAGCAGCAAAATGGGAGTGGGGTGCTCCTGCATGATGCGCTCGGTGACCCGAAACCCATCCATTTCAGGCATGATCATGTCAATGGCAATCACATCAGGATGAAGTTCCGCAGTGAGGCGCAGCGCATCCTGACCTCCAGAAGCCATGCCCACCACTTTCATTTCCGGGTCCTGCTCGATCCAGTTGCGCAACATGGCCAGTTGCACGGGCGAGTCGTCCACGATCAACACCTTCAGGGGTTTCAAATCAGCCTCCCGATGGTGTCCAGCAGGTCTTCAGGGGCGTAATTGCCCTTGATGAGGTAGGCGTCTGCTCCGGCCAGCATGCCTTCTTCCTGGTGGTGTGGGCTGGCCATGGAGGTGACCAGGATGACAGGCAGGTGTTTCAGGCGCTCATCAAGGCGGATGTTGCGGGTGAGTTCCAGACCGGTCATTTCGGGCATCTCGATGTCGGAGACCAGCAAATCAAAAGCACTCTGGCGCAGCAGGCCCAGAGCGATGCGTCCGTTTTCGGCCACCTGCACCTCGAAGCCTGCCATTTCCAGAATGCTGCGCTGGATGGTGCGCACTGCCACCGAATCGTCTGCCACCAGGATGCGTTGCTGGCGTTTGCTGGTCTGGGGTTGCACCAGGGTGCGCGGGCGGGCATGCTCGGAGAGTTGCGAGACGTTCAGCACCGGGACCAGTGCTCCGGAGCGGTTCATCACCACCCCCTGAAAAGCGGTGGTGCTGGGAATGCCCCAGGGGAGGGGTTTGATCACAAACTCCTCCTCGCTGAGCACATTCTGCACGTTGACCCCCACACAGCGGTCAGCCAGGTTGAGGATCAGGGTGATGGACGCCGCACCGGAGGGCAACCCCAGCATTTCACTGAGGTCGAAGGTGGGAATGGCGGCCCCCTGCCATTCGATGGTGCGTTTCTGGTCGATCAGGGTGAATTTTTCGGGTTTCACAATGCGGTCCACATGGCGGGAAGGCACAGCGAACATCTGCCCGGAAACCATCAGCACAAAAGCCCGGGTGGTGGCCAGGGTCTGGGGGACCCGCAAATGAAAGGTGGTGCCCTGGCCTGCGGCACTGGTCAGCCACACCTCGCCGCCCAGCAAATCCAGGTTGGCCCGCACAGCATCGAGGCCCACCCCTCTGCCGGAGATGGCAGAAACCTGTTGTGCAGTGCTGAAACCCGGACGGAACAGCAGATCGTAAACCTGTTCCTCGGACAGCACCGTTCCTTCCTGAATCAGGCCCCGTTCCAGGGCTTTCTGGCGCACCCGTTCCTGCTGGATGCCCTGTCCATCGTCTTGCAGGGTCAGGTGAATGGATTCCCCACGGCTGAGGATGGTCAGTTCCAGCTGGCCTGTTTCGGTTTTCTGGGCTTTTTTGCGTTCTGCAGGGGTTTCCAGACCGTGGTCAATGGCATTGCGGATCAGGTGCATAAGGGCGTCCCTGAGGGGGTCCAGCAGGTTGCGGTCCAGTTCGGTGTCGCTGCCCTGCACCTGGAATTGCACTTTCTTGCCCTGAGACTGGGTGAGGTCCCGCACCAGCCGCTCCAGTGGGGTCACCATCAAGGAAGCGGGACGCAAGCGCAGGTCGATCACCTCGCTGGTGAGTTCTTCACTGATGCGGTTGAGGTCAAAATGGTCCTGTCTGAGCAGCCGCACCGCATCGGTGAACCGGTTGAGCACCTCCCGGTCTGTGACAGACAGATGACTTTCCAGGGTTTGCAAGGAGCGCAGGTGTTCCTCGAGGCGGTTTTTCAGCACCGTCAGTTCTCCGGCGTGCGCAAAGAGGGATTCAAGTTGCTGCAGGCTCACCCGAACGTCCTGACCAGAGCCGCGGGCTTCGCTGCGGCTGGGCGCTGGCCCGGCTGCCAGGGTTTTTGCTGCAGGCTGTTCACGGGTTTCAGGTCCAGTCAGCACGGGAAAAACCCCGGTTTTCAGCAGGGGAACCCAGCTGGCCATGCGGTGCAGCAATTGCTCTGCAGGAAGTTTCAGCAAACCAGGCAGGGCGGCAAGCAAAGCCTGCCATCCGGTGGCCCGCGCTCCCCGTTGCAGCACCACGGAGATGTTTTCAGGAGGTGCCCCGGTCAGCACCTGCTGCAGTTCAAAAGCGAAGATGTGGCGCAGCTTTTCCTGTGGGGTCATGGTGTCAGGGCTCGAGTCGGTAACGGTCAATCACGGTCTTCAGGCGAGCTGCCCAGGTGCTCAGATGACGGGCGGCTTGCTGGTTGCTCTCGCTGGCCTGCAGGTTCTGTTCGCTGGCGGTCTGGATGTTCTGCATGGCCAGCGCAATCTGCTCCATGCCATAAGAGTGCTGTTTCACCGAGCCAGCGATCACCTGGGCAGAGCGTGCCGCATGCTCGATGGCCTCTGAGAGGTCGTTGATGGTGTTCTCCAGCGATTTGATGGAGTGTGTCCCGGTGTCCACCACCCTGGTGCCCCGTTCGGTGGCCATCACGGCGGCATTGGTGTCCCGCTGGATGCCCGACAGAATGGTGCGCACCTGACTGGTGGCGGTCTTGGACTGCTCGGCCAGGTTGCGGATCTCCTGGGCCACAATCACAAAGCCCCGTCCGTGTTCGCCTGCACGGTGGGCTTCAATGGCGGCATTGAGGGCCAGCAGGTTGCTCTGGTCTGCCAGGTCGCTGACCACCTCGATGATGTCGCTGATTTTCTGGCTGCTTTCAGAGAGGGTCAGGATGTGGGCACTGATGTCCTGCACCTGTTTGCGGATGTCCTGCATGTCGCGGATCATGGCCTGGGTGGCATCTGAGCCGGCCACGGCCACCTGCTGGGCGGTCTGGGCGTTCTCGCTGACGGTGTTGGCCATGTCCACGGCCTGGTCGCTGGACACCCGCACCTCTTCCACGGTGGCGCTGGTTTCGGTGACGGCTGCAGATTGCTCGTTGATGCTGGCGGCCTGCTGTGCAGAGGCTGCTTGAAGTTGCATGGAGGCGGCTGCAAGGTTGTGTCCGGCTTCCTGGACCTCCCGCACCAGAGAGCGCAGGTGGTCCAGCATGCGCTGGAAGGCATTCCCCAGCATGTCCTTTTCACCTTGAGGGGTGAGGTTCAGGCCAATGTTTCCCGAGGCGATCTGGTCAGCCACCCTTGCCATCTCGCTCTGGTGGCCCACCATGCGCTCAAAGGCATTTCTGAGGGCCCCAATTTCATCCCGGCTGTAATCGGGCAGGGTCACGGTCAGGTTGCCCATGGCCAGGGCGTTGGCCGCTCCAGCCAGCGTTTTGACCCGTTGCTCGATGGCCACCCGGATCAGGTACAGCAGCAGCATGAACAGCAGCACCACCACCACGCAGGACACCATCACCGTTTCCACCAGGTTCTGTGAGGAGGCATTCAGGTCGCTGAGGTCCTGTCCGGCCAGCATCACCCAGCCCATGCCAGGGTAATTGGCATACCCTTTGGAGGTGTACCACCCCACCAATCCGGGGCCGTCTCCGCTGGGGCTCAGGGCATCTTTGGCACCTTCTGTGTCCACATCTGCCTTCACTTCCATGCGGGTCACCAGTTTGTTGGTCAAAAAGTCGCCGTCCTGGGGACTGTGCAAGGTGAGGCCATCGTGGTCCACCAGCCCGACCTTGAGGCTGTTGATTCCGGCCTGATGGCCTGCCTTTTCGATGTCGTTCATGATCTGGATGGCCACGTCCCAGTTGAAACGGTTGCTCCACACACCCACCACTTTCCCAGCATTGTTGCGGATGGGAGAACTGAGGGAAACGGCAAGGTCCTGATCTGGCCCAAAAGCGGCCCGCAGCAGGGGATCGTGGTGCAGGTCCTGCAGGTCCACGGGGTTGGTCTGCACGCCCGCATTCAGGGTGTTCTTGAACCACTCCTGATCGGACACATTCTGGCCCAGCAAGGTGCTGGTACGGGGTGCGGGATTGCCTTTTGCATCCACCGAACTGACCGCAATGATCTTGCCCCGCACATCTGCCACCACAATCAGGCTGTAAATGGGGGCATAGAGGTTCACTGTGGCATTGATCAGCTGACCGATGGTGGTCGGGTTCATGGATTTTGCTGCCGGGGTGCTGGCAAAAGACTGCACATCGGTGTAGCGCTCGAAGAGGTTGCGGTCCAGTTTGTCGATGCCATCAAAAGCAACCTGTTCGATGTTCTTTTTGCCCTGATCAATGAAAGTGGTGCGGGTCTGGCGGATCAGCAACCAGCCCACCATCACCATCACCACCGCCACACACACCAGACCCAGCAGGGTCATCTTGTTGAAAACACTCCAGGTTCTAAAGGATTCCACTTGCTCCTCCTGTCTGATGGAACGTGCTCTGGTGGCTGAAGTCTTCCAGCAGGGTGTCCAGGTCCAGCAAGGTGATGCGGGCTTCCCACACCCCCACCAGTCCGGGTCGGAGGTTGGGAGGCCGGGAAAGCTGCAGTGGGATGGACACCACTTCTCTGGCTTCTCGCACCTTCAGGGCCACACGCTGACCTGCATGCTGGTATACGACAATATACCCTGCCTGCTCATCGGGGGTGTTTCCCAGCAGGGCTGCAAGGTCCAGCACGCTGAGCACATGGCCTTGCAGGGTGATCATGCCCGAAATCACCGACCCCACACCTGGCAGGCGGGTCAGCGTTCCCAGGGCACGCACCGTCTCAATCTGTTTTGCAGGCAGGGCGTAGGTTTCTGAGGCCACCTCGATGAGCAGCACCACCTGGGTGGGGTCACTGCTTTGCTGCTGCAGGGGAATGGCCAGCTGTGCAGCGCGGGTGTGCAGGATTTCCTGGTCTTTCATGGCTTGCCTTTCATCTGGGAGAGGGTGTACAGGGCAGCGGTCAGCAATTCCTGTGCAGTCAATTCAGGGGTGATGTGGTCTGCCGGAGGGCGTTCTGTCAGCAGGTTGCGGATGCGCCTCAGCAAAGGTCTGGCCCGCTCTGTTTCCCCCTGACGCAGCCAGATCTGGGCCAGCTGATACAGGGCCAGCACATCGTTGGGATGCAGAAACACATGTTGCCTGAGGCCTTCCAGGTGGTCTGGCAGGGACCTGAAATCAGCGGCCTGCAGGGTTGGGGTCGGTTGAGCAACTGGAGGTTCTGACTCAGAAGGTTTTTGCTGGGCAGGGGTGGGCGCAGGCTGCAGGTTTCTGGGCACTGCAGGTTTCTTCTGAGCAGCAATGGGCTTCTGAGGGTTGAGGTGAGGGTTGAGGGTGAGGCCTCTGCCTGCCTGCTGGTTTCTGTTGCTGTTTTTGTTCGAGTCTTTGTTGAGATCTTTTCTGGCAGAAACATCAGGCGTGGTTTTCCAGAGCCACCCCAGTGGATGGCGGTGCGGAAACAGCCCGGACACTGGAAGGGGCTGGGGATCGGTGGGGCCCAGCATCACCACACCAGCAGGGGCCAGCAAACGGGCAAATTGCTGGTACACCTGCTGGGCACTTTCGGAGCCAAAATACAGGGTGACGTTGCGGCACACAATCACATCCAGCTGCCGCAGACCAATGGCAGGATTCTGAAAATCGGGCAGCCAGGGAAAACTTTTCAGATTCAGCACCCCAAAGTGCACATGTTGACGCAGAAAGGTCTTGATGGACCAGCTGTCCCCCACATGGCTGAAGCAATGCTCCCGCACAGCCTGGGAGGTGGCCCGGAAAGACCACTCCCGGTAACGGCCATGCCGGGCTCTGGCCACCACTTCAGGGTGCAGATCGGTGCCCAGCACCACGGCATTGTGCATGTCAAACTCGGTTTTCAGCAGCATCGACAGGGTGTAAGCTTCCTCTCCAGTGGAGCAGCCAGCAGACCACAAACGTGCTGGGTAAGGCCGGGTTTTCAGTTCGGGCAGAATCAGGGTGCGCAGCTGCTGCATCTGGCTGTCCCCCCGAAAAAAATAGGTTTCATGGATGGTCAGTTCATGCACGAATTCCCGCACAAAACGCTCCTCGGCAAGCGCCAGCAGGGCCGTGGTGGCTTCATTGGGATCGGATTGGGGCCTTTTGCTCAGGGCGCGTTCCAGGGTGAACTGCTGGCTTTGCTGAATGCGGATGCCACTGACCTGCTCGATCCGTCCGATCAGGGCGTGCAGCAAATCAGGCCGCAGCCTGGACAGGGCAGACATCAGCCTGGCTCCCAGAAATGGTCAGGCTGAAAAAATTCTGGTCTCAACACCGGGGTGTTGCCCTGGGGGGTGCGGATCACCGCCTCGATGGGACTGCGCTCACTGTAGCGGATGGGTTTGAAGTCCAGCATCGAGACCTCCAGGAACCCCAGAATGTCATCCACCCACAGCAGAAACGGAGGTTGCCCTTTGAGCAGCAGCAAACGCTGAGATGGGGTGATTGCTGCATCGGGCAATCCCAGCACCTTGCGGGCACTCACCACGGCCCGCAGTTCGCCGGCCACATTGAGCACCCCCACCACCTGGGGATGCTGATTTGCAGGGAGGTCTGCAGCAGGGAGGGGTGTGAACTGGGCCATGCGGATCACCCGTTCCACCTGATCCAGGGGAACCATGTACTGGCTCTCATGGATGCCCAGATGCAGCACCCCCAGGTTCATGGCTGGGGTGCTCCGCTGGGAAGGTCTGCCAGAAACAGGCAGGTGCCATTCTGGGCTTCTGCCCAGAAGCGGCCCTGGTGGGCTTCCACCACCGCACGCAGCAGGGGCAGGCTCACCCCGGAACCATACCATTTGTGGGCCATGCGCGGGTTGTAGAGCAGCACATTGATCTCTTCAGCGGGAATGCGGCTCTGGTCTTCGCGCAGCACAAGGCGCACCCCTTCGGGCCGCAGGCCAAGATTCACCTGGATGGTGCCATGGTCCGGGGCGTGTTTGATCATGCTGATCAGGGCGCTGTGCAAGGCTTCTGCGAACACCTGCGAATCGATCAGGGCGGTGGCGTTTTCGCTGCCAGGCTCAATTTGAAAGTGCAAGGTTTGCTGACGGAACCGCACCTGGGGCTCCAGGTCCTGCACGCACTTTTCGATCAGCGGCTTCATTTCGGTGGGGGCGACCTTCAGCTCGATCTGCCGGGCTTCCAGACGCATGTAATCCTGGTACTGGGCCAGCACTTCCAGCAGCATGGATTTGGCTTCCAGTGCGCCAGAGAGCAGGGGGGCCAGATCGTCCAGATGCTGGGTTTCGGCGGCCAGATCAATGGCCAGACTGAGGGCCGCGATGGGGTTTTTCAGGTCGTGGACAAACACCGAGAAAAAATCGGTCTGCACCTGCCGGAGGAGCTCATGGGCCAGCAAGCCCAGACGGTGCTCTCTGGCATGGTTGAGGGCCTGCTGGAAGGCAGGAAGGTCCTTGCCCTGCAAATCGAAATCGGTCTTGCAGAGGTAAGCATCTGCACCGAGTTTCAGGGATTCCTGCAGAGAACGGGAGTGTTTGCCCGAGAACACCACCACCACCACACTCTGGCTGACCTCCCGCACCCGCGAGAGCACCTCCAGACCGCTGCTGTCGTGCAGGTGCATGTCCAGCATGATCAAATCAAACTCTCCAATGTGCGGAAGGTGCTCCAGTGCCTGGGGCACACTGGAAGCCTCGATGACCTGTGCACCTTCTTTCAGAAAAGCCTGACGCAGAAAAGCCCTCGCCACTGCAGAATCGTCCACCACCAGCACTTTGCGCCAGTGGTGAAAAGGCACGGCTTCCAGGGCAGGTTCGGGCACCAGGTCTTTCAGGTGATCGGCACGGAACACCTGGTTGCGGCCCATGCTTTTGGCCTGATACAACGCCTGGTCTGCCCGCTCAATCAGCAGGGCCGGGGAGGTGTCTGGCAGGGCCAGCAGCGAATGCACCCCCAGCGAGATGGTCACCAGATGGTGGTGGTCGGAGTTGGGATGGGGGATGGCGGCTTTCAGCACCCCCTGGCGCAGGTGCTCGGCCAGTTGGGCGGCTTCCTCCATGGGGGCATCGGGGAGCAAAACCGCGAATTCTTCCCCGCCATAACGGGCCAGCAGGGCTTCTGGAATGAAAGTGCCTTCCGCGGCCAGGGTGTCTTCCAGTGCAGCCGCCACCCTTTTCAGGCAGGCATCTCCCTCCAGGTGCCCCAGGGTGTCGTTGTAGCGTTTGAAATGGTCGATGTCCAGCAGGATCAGCGAAACCGTGCGTCCCGGTTGGGTCCAGATGTTCTGCAGGGTCTGGTCCAGGTTGCGGCGGTTGGCCACCCCGGTGAGGGCGTCGGTGTAGGTCAGCAGCTCCAGACGGGCATGGCTGTCCTTGAGGTCGCGCTCTTTGGACCTGCGCTGCACCAGCAGTTCGCTGAGCCTGAGTGCTCCCTTGACCCGGGCCACGAATTCCACCGGATCTGCAGGTTTGGAGAGGAAATCGCTGGCCCCGGCCTGAAATGCCGCCTCCAGGTCCTCTTTCTCTCCGCGTCCGGTGATGATGATGATGGGAATGTCCTGCAGTTCAGGGAAAGCCCTGAGGTGGCGCAGGGTTTCGATGCCATCCATGCCCGGCATCATCAAATCCAGCAGGATCAGGCGCACCGCTTCACGGGTGTGGTGGTCCTGAAAGTGTTCCACCAGGGCTTCCCCGGACTCTGCGGTTTTCACATCTTCAATGCCTGCCTGGGACAGCAATGCCGTCAGCATGCTGCGGATCAGGCGGCTGTCGTCCACCACCCACACGCTCATGCCAGGTCTCCCAGCACATCCAGGGCAGTGTGCACCAGCGAATTGTCATCTGGGGTTTCCAGCAGGTTCAGCACCACGGTGCGAAAAGGGCCATCCAGCAGGGTTGCGGAATCACTCATAGACACGATCACTCCTGTTTTCTGAGGCTCGGAAAGGTGTTTCAAGAAATCGGCGGTGTCTTTTTCACCGTTGTATCCCACCACCCACAGGGCTCCCGGTTCGGCATCCAGCAAATCAGGCAGGGACAGGGCAAAACGCACCGAAAAACCCGCTTCCAGCAGCAACCAGGCCTGGTGCATGCGGGCGGTCATGGAAACATCGTGAATCACAGCATGGCGGACGGTGTAAATCGAAGTTGAAGCTGCAGGGGCATCTGGTTGTGCAGCAGGTTGCGGAACAGATTGCAGGTCAGATGGAAGGTCAGAGACGGCAGGAGGTTCTGCAACCTGCCCAGTGGTTCTGGAGGGTGCAGTTTTGGATGATGCAGGTTGAGATGGCGCAGCAGGCAGGGTGTCCCAGGATTTCAGGCGTTCCAGCCAGAAGGACAGGGGTTTTTCATGGGGGATGGGTTGCATCACCTCGGCGCACATGGCCCGCACCTCATCCACCACTTCCAGCAAGATGTTGGCCTGCTCCTGGGAAAGGGGCCGGGGGTTCTTGCGCAACTGGTCCAGGGCATCTTCCAGGGAATGGGTGAGGCGCTGAATGTCCGAGAGGCCCAGCATGCCCGCACTGCCTTTGATGGTGTGGGCCGCCGTGAACATCCTGCGAACCACTTCGGGGTCCTCAAGCTGCTCCAGACGCAACAGACCCTCTTCAAGGAGGGTCAGGTTGTCTTCTGCCTCCAGTTGAAATTCCTGCAGGAATGCACTCATGTCCATGGGGAGCCTCGCTTCGCAGAGGGGAAAGTGCGGAAAAAGCACCTGTTCTGCAGGGGATGGGTCGAGCAGGTTATTAAGACTCTAGCACTTCTGCTTCCTTCTGGGAAAAGGGGATGGGGGTGTGCGTACAGACTGGAGGCCAGAAACCCAGTCATGGGCTTGCCACTTTCAATCCTCAGTTCATCAGCATCAATCATGGATTAGCACCTGAGGTCAGGAGGTTTCAGAGTCAGGGTTTTGTGACATTTCTTACCGTAATTTGAGACATGGACAACACGGTCATCATCAACATGCAACAGGCCTTCACCGAGTGTTCCCGCTGCTATGAAGTGGTGCGCACCCATCGGGGTTTCTGGCAGATGCCCTCTGAGATGATCGAGCAGATCCAGGTTTTTGAGCAGGAAGTGAAAAGCACCAGCCAGCGGCTCTCAGAAGCCCTGGAAACGGGCCACATGACCCCGGAAGTGGCCCAGGAAGCCTGTCTGTATGCCCAGTACCACATCGAAATGGTGATGGATGTGCTGGGAGGGCTGAATGCACTCTCTGGCAGCAGGGCCAATTGAGCTGTCTGAAACCTGAAACCCTCAAACCCAACACCACAAAACAACACAAAAAACCGCTCTGAAAAGAGCGGTTCTTGATTGAAATTTGAGGCTGCGACTTTGAAGCTGCGACTTTGAGGTTGTGACCCTGGACCTCAGGGGAAGGATTTCACGTAAATCAGGGGAGCACATCCACAGTCAGAGAGTTCAGAGAAAGCCACATGGGACACACCAGTGCTGTCGGTGACCAGGGCGGTCTGCAGGGCTGGGCTGTCGAAGTCGTTGTTGAGCACGTCGCCGTAGCGCACCCAGGCTGTGCCGTTCCAGACGCTGGCCACCACCTGGGGAACCCCAGCACCACTGAATTCCACCCAGCTGACCACCGGAAGGCCACCGGGTTTCAGGCCCACCGAAGGAAGCACCGCCAGGTTGGCAGGATCCATGTCCAGGGTGGTGCCCAGCGCATTCCAGCTGGTTCCATCCCACTGGGAAACATAGACATCGGTGTTTTCACTCCAGGCCACGGTGAGGTGGTTGCTGGCATCTGAAACGATGTAAGGGGTGGTGGCATCGGATCCCGCATTGACGGCCCCGGTGCCCACCTGATTCCAGCTGGTGCCGTCCCACTGTTTGACGAAAAGCTGGTAGATGCCGCTGCTGGTTTCTTCAATCCATCCCACCACAGGGTTTCCGGTGCTGTCGTGGGTGATCACAGCTTCAGAGGCATCGTGGGTGACATCCAGGTTCAGGGTGCCGCCCAGCTGGTTCCAGGCTGCGCCGTCCCACTGTTTGACGTACACCTGATAGGTGTTTTCGGTGGCATCCACTTCGGTCCAGGCCACCACGGGTTGGCCGGTGCTGTCGATGGTGATTTTGGGGAAATCTGCGGTCTGGGTGGCATCCACATCCAGTTCGGTGCCCAGCTGGACCCAGGTGCTGCCGTTCCACTGCTTCACAAAAACGTCGTCTGATTCAGACCAGGTGACCAGGAAGCTGTCGGTGCCGTCTTGCACGATGCTGGGAGGACCAGGGAAGCCAAAAAGGTCGTTGTTGAACGGACCATCCAGCAGGTTCCAGCTGTTGCCGTCCCACTGGGCCGCAAAGTTGAGCAGGGGGCCGTAGTAAGATTCCTCCTGCCAGGCCACCACAGGCTGATTGGTGGTGTCCAGGGTGATGGCGGGGTAGGCACCAGCAAAGTCAGTGTCGTAGTTCAGTTCTTCGCCCACTGCTGCGAATTCTTCATCGTTTTTGCCGGTGGCCACCAGCATGCTGAAGCTGAAGGGGTTGTTGGCGGGGGTGGCATCCACGGGGAAACTCACCGAGAAGGTCACGGTGGCAGAGTCTCCATCTTCCAGGGCGCGGTCCAGGTACCAGGCGTAGTTCTGCACATTGACAGCGGCCAGTCCAGTGGGCACTGCAGGATGAAAGGTGCTGGGGTCAAAAAGGTCATAGAAAGGTGCAGCATACACATCTTCCAGGTAATCTCTGGCCTGGAAATCGTACAGAACGGCTGGTCCAGGGGTCAGGTCAGCGGCTTTGCTGGAGGCATCTGTGCCATCAAAGTAACTGACTTTTTTGAAGGGGGTGTTGCCAATGGTGGGCGCGATGGCGTTGCCAGTGGGGTCTCCATCGTCGTCCAGATCCACGGGAGCAAAGAACAGCCGGTTGATGGTGCTGCCTGAGTTGTTGGTCACCTCGTAGGTGGCCTGGATGTAGCGCACCTGGTTCACCTTGTCGGTGAGGGTTTCCACGTTCAGCAACTTGAAGCTGGGATCGGGGCTGATTTCGCTGATGCCCTGTCTGGAAATGCCCGGCTGGGAAATGTTCTGTCCGTTTTTGATGATGCGTGAGGTGGGTTTTTCGGATCCCACCCCTTCAAACTGCACCTCCAGAATGTTGGAGGGTTTGACCACCGGAGGCTGAGGACGGGTGGGGGTGCGAAACTGGGCACAGGAGGCCAGCAGGACGGGAATGAACAGCAGGTTCCAGATTTTCATGGTCAGCATCTCCTGAAATCAGCCCGGATCGCCGACGATGGACGTGATCAGATGAACAGCCTGCCATTTGCCCTGCAGTTTCAACTGCGGGCGGTCATAGGGAATGCCTTCCTGCCTGGAGGCAGGTGTGGAATGGATTGGAGTGGACATTTCGATGCACTCCAGTTGCACAGGTGCCTGGGGGTTGCTCATCAACTTCTCCTTGTGCTGCAAGGCAAATGCAAAATCTGGTGCAAAACCTGGATCAACCACCAGGGGGATGGATGCGCTGGATCCGTTTTGGGTTGGATTCTGGATTTGCCCCGCCTCATTTTGAACTGGTGAAAAATGCATGAGGCAGTGTGGGTTCATCATAGCGGTTTCTTTTGCTGCGCGATGCCTAATTTGAGTGCTTTCGAGCAGGTTGCAGGCAAGGATCTGGGCAATGCAGGCCACAGGGGAAAAAGACTCATGCAAACCGTAAGCGCTTTCGGTTATACTTGACGCTATGCTGAACAAAGAACACTATCCATCCACGGAAGTGGTTCCGATTCAATATGCCACCCCTTCACAGTTGCGTCTGCTGGGTTTGTGCGCCACGGGTCTGGAACCCATCGGCACGGTGAATGCCCACGGCCAGACGGTTCCGCTTTACCTGATCAGTCAGGCTTTTCCAGAACGTGCCCCAGTGCGGTATTGAACAACAAAAAACCCCAGAAAATTCAGAAAACCCTGACAGGATGCCAGGGCCAGGGCCAGGGCCAGGGCCAGGGCCAGGATTCAGGGGATTCAAACGTGCACTTCAGGCGTTCTGGGTCTGGTGCAACTGTTCCAGCAGCACTTCAAAGTCCTCGATGACCAGATCTGCACCCGCTTCCAGCAGTTCTGCAGCATGGGTGGTGGTGGGCAGGGCCAGCACCCGACACCCTGCGCCTTTGCCGGACCGGATGCCTGCCGGGGCATCTTCATGCACGATGGCCTGATCTGCCGTGATGCCCAGCACCTCCAGGGCCTTCAGGTAGGGTTCTGGGTGGGGTTTGCCGTTCTGTACGGTTTCTCCAGTGATCTGGATGGGGAAGGTGTCCTGCAGTTCAAAAGCCTCCAGCACCAGATCCACGTTGGGACGGTCTCCGCTGGTCACCAGCACTGTGGCGATGTTGCGGGATTTCAGGAAATCCAGGTAACGCAGCAATCCTCTGGTGGGCTCGAGGTGGCCTCTGGCCAGTTCGCGGTACCGCTCTTCTTTGTGGCGGTGAAAGGGGAGGGCTTCTGCTCTGGAAACAGGCCTTTGCAGCAACACACTGAGGATTTCATGGGCACGGCCCCCATGAATGCGGGTGTCACCTTCCAGGAGGTTGACCTGAAAATACTGCTGAACCACGTCACGCCATGCGGCTTCGTGGATGGTGGAGTTGCGGGTCAGCACCCCATCCATGTCGAACAAAACCGCTTTTAAACCTGCATACATCTGCAAGAGGTCATTCATAAAAACCATTATATGCAAAAAACCAGAAAATTTTTGCAGGATTCTGCAGGTTTGTTGGTAAATCTGCAGGGTGCAAGAAACAGTTTGGTGCTGCAGAACAACTTTTGCCAGCGCTTGCGGTTTTTTGCCAGAATTCAGCAAAGACATGATCTGGCAATTCAGGATGGAAGCTGTGCTGCAGGTTCAATGCTGGAACGGCTGCCAGTCCAGCCCTTCCAGGTTCAGGGAATGGGGATCCTGGTGGTGCAGCGCGGCGGTCAACTCGGCCATGATGCTGAGGGCAATCCCTGCAGGGGTTTGCAGACCCAGGTTCAGACCTGCAGGAGCATGGATGCGCTCGGGTCGGGATGCCCCCAGGCGTTGCAATTCTGCTTTCAACTGGCGGCTGCGGCCCAGATTGCACACCACCGCCAGATGACCTGCAGGTCCCTGCAAGGCCTGCTGGAGCACCTCCAGGGTCCAGTCCAGTTCTGCATGGCTGACCACCAGGGCACTGCGGGCATCCAGCAGGGCAGGGTCATGCTGCTGCAAATCCAGCCTGAACATCTGGTACTCCAGCAGTTCTCCCAGATGCCAGAGGTGGGAGATCACCCGGTCCTCTCCCACCACATGCACCTGAATTTGTGGCTCCCAGCGCTCCAGAAACATCCCGGAAATCAGGGCGGTGGAGGTGCCGTGTTGCAGCAGGTCTGCATGTTGATCCGGGGCCAGCAGGAAATGCCGGGGATGGTCGTCCAGTTCGGTGACCAGCACGCAGGACTGGCGGTTTTGCAGCTGCTGCAAACCCTGCGCCCAGCCACCGGGCAGCTGTTCTGCGGGCTCAATGAACACCGTGTAAGGTTCGGGTTCCTGGCCCAGCGGATCTGCTGCCTGCAGCTGGTGCACCCTGGCTTTTGCGGTTTGCAGGGTTTTGCGGGTTTCCTGCCAGAGTTCCTGGCGGGTGTGCAGGTCCAGGTCCAGGGTGCCCAGCAGGAAACCATCTTCTGCAACCAGCCAGCGGGCACCCAGCCGTCTGGAGGTGTGCCGGGGGGCCAGAATGAGGGTGACCAGGGCAAAGGGAACCTGACGGTCTGCCATGACCTGAAACAGTTCTGCCACAACATGTGGAAGGCTGGACATGCTTTCAGCATATTCCAGCATGCTGGGTCTGAACATCTGAGGGATCTGTTCTCTGTGCTGGAAGCTGAATTTCCGCTCTTTGGTGGTGTCTGCTACAATTGAAGGGTCGTCCCATTGCCTCATCGCCTCCTTCGGACCTCTGGCCGCAGGATTCCCAATTCAACCTGGAGCTGATCCTGAGATGCCCAACCTGCCGGTTGCTTTCCTTGCCCTTGAGCACACAGATCTTCAGCGCAGCGTTCTGGCCCTGCTGCAAATGCTGGGTGCTTATCAAATCCAACATGTTTCTCTTGCAAACCTCCAACACATCCTGGAAAGCGCACACCTTTCAGAACACCCTGTGCTGTTTCTGGAGTCCAGCACCCTGGAGGCTGGGCATCTGCACCTGCAGCACCTGCATCCTGCACTGGCTGTTTTTGTGTTGCAGAACACCCCCAGTTTGCCTGAATGGGTGCAGGGTTTTTCGGTTTTTCAGACTTCTGACCTGCTGTGCTTGCAACAGGCTTTGCAGCAGGCTGCAGGGGCAGCGGCTGCCCGCACGCCCCTGAGTCGACAGAGCGTTCCGCAGTTCTTTGACCAGATTCCCGAGTGCATTTACCGGTTCCGGCTGTCACCTCGCATTGGGTTTGAGTACGTGTCAAAGGGCATCACGGCCATGACCGGTTACACCCCCGAGGAGTGCTACCAGAACCCGGACCTCAACGCCAAATTGATTCATCCCGATGACCGCCCCCTGTTGCAACACGTGCGTTCCCACCCTGAAGAAGCCCACCATCTGGTGCTGCGGTTCATGCACCGGGACGGACGGGTGGTGTGGATCGAGCAGCACAACCACCCGGTGCATGAAGATGGGGTGCTGGTGGCCATTGAAGGGGTGGCCAGAGACATCACCGCGCGCATTGAAGCCGAGCAGCAAGAGAAACTGCTGTCGGTGGCTGTGGAACAGGCCGAAAGTGCCGTGGCCATCACGCTCAGCAACCTGGATGGAGGAGTTGCGCAGGTGTTGTACGTCAATCAGGCCTTTGAGCGCCTGCTGGGCTACCGCCTGAATGAGGCCCTGCACCACCGCCTCAAAGAACTGCTGAACCCCCAGTTTGGCCCGGAAACCAGCCTGAGGGTGCGGGACACCCTGCTCAAGGGGGAATCTGCAGCAGGAAGTTCTTTTTTGACCGGAAAAAACGGGCACCAGATGTACGCGGGCTGGACCATCACCCCGGTGCGCAGCGCTGCAGGTGAAATTTCCCATTTT
This sequence comes from Deinococcus roseus, assembly GCF_014646895.1. NCBI lineage: Bacteria > Thermotogati > Deinococcota > Deinococci > Deinococcales > Deinococcaceae > Deinococcus > Deinococcus roseus. The sequence goes on along the minus strand of NZ_BMOD01000009.1, from coordinate 93,642 downwards.
GTGTATGTGTTTCAGGACCACACCCAGCAGTACCTGCACCAGCAGTTGCAGCAAGCCGAAAACCAGATCCTCACCCGTCTGGTGCACAATTCCTCACTGACCGAAGCCCTGAACCAGTTGTGCCACCAGCTTGAAGGGTTGCACCACAACATCCGGGCCTCGGTGTTGCTGCTGGAGGGTTCTGGCACCATGCAACTGGCGGCCAGCCCAAGTTTCTCTGCTGCTGAACGGGTGCTGCTGGCAGAAGCGGCCACACATGCCTTCGAGCCTGCCGTGGTGGCAGCCATGCCAGGACAGGTCCGGGACGCCCATTTCGGGCAGGCAGTGGCCCTGAATTTGCCCCACACCCCGGAAGCCGGATCGGTGTTCTGCCTTCCCATCCTGGGGCAAAACCAGGGTTTGCTGGGGGTGCTGTCTGTGGAAAGCCAGAGCCACCATGGCTTCCCAGAGTGGTTGAACACGGCAGGACAAAGGCTGGCGGCCATTGCTGCTGTGGCCATTGAACGCCAGCAGGCCCAGCAGCAGGTGTTTGAACATGCCCGGGTGTTCCAGGGTCTGTTTGAGCACGCCAGAGATTCCATTGCGATGGTGCATGTGGAAAAGGGCGGACGGTTCACCTACCAGCAGGTGAATTCGGTGTGGCTGGCCCAGACTGGATTTCAAGAGCATCAGGTGGTGGGCCACACCGCCAGGGATTTTTTCCCGGAAGGTCCTGCCCAGGTCCGGGAGAGCTACCACCGCATCTGCGCTGCCACCTGTGAAGCCGTGCAGTTCGAGGAGATCCTGCACCTGGGGTCCCGCACGGTGCGCTGGCTCACCCAGCTGGTTCCGGTGCTGGATGCCAGAGGTGAGGTGGATCTGATCCTGTCTTCCAGCCGGGACATCGGACTGATCAAGCATGCCGAACAGAAACTGCTGAAACTCAACCGCCTGTACACCCTGCTCTCCGAGATCAACAAGGTGATGGTGCGGGCCAGAAGCCGCGAAGAATTGTATGGCCAGGTCTGTCAGGTGGCCGTTCACCAGGGTGGTTTGCGCCTGGCCTGGATCTCCGAACTGGACCCGGATGGACGAACCCTGCGGACCGCCGTTTGCAGTGAAGACAGCCTGTTGCCCCTGGGCACCCTGCGCATTGACCTGAGCGACCAGACGAACCATCAGGGCATGTCTTCCCGTGCGGTGTTGCAAGACCGTGCAGTGGTGGTTTCAGACACCACCAGCAGCGAAGTCACCCGCCCCTGGGCGTCCATCTTGCAGGCCAAAGGATTGCACTCGGCAGCGGCCTATCCGCTCAGGTTGCATGGCCAGGTGATGGGTTGCCTGAACTTCTTTGCCGAAGAACCTGATTTTTTTGAGCCAGACATTGACAACCTGCTGTCTGAACTGTCCAGAGACCTGTCTTTTGCGCTTGACCACCTGCATGGCAACCAGCTGCGCAAGCAACTGGAAGAAGACCTGGCCCAGCGGGAAGCCCGCCAGCGCTCCCTGGTGCAATCCCAGAGCACCTTTTTGCTGCGCACCGACCTGAGGGGACAGTTCACTTTTGTCAATCAGGCGTTCCTGAAAGCTTTTGGCTTCAACGAGCAGACTTTCCTGACCTTCACCATCTACGACCTGCTGTTGCCTGCAGAGCAGCAGAAAGTGATCGAACTGACCCAGCAGTGCCTGGAGCAGCCCGGTCAACCTTTCCCCATCACGGTGCGCCTGACCGATCCACATGGAGAACTGCGGGATCTGGAATGCGAATTTGTTGCGGTGAGGGGGGCAACGGGTCGCCCCTCAGAGATCCAGTGTGTGGGCACGGACCGCACCGAGCACCGCAAGGCCAACCAGGCCCGACTGGAAGCTGAGCGCAGGCTGCACACCTCCATGGACCACTTTCCGGGCATTTTTGCCATTGTGGACCTGGATTTTCGCATGCTGTACGTCAACCGTGCCGGAGCGCAAATGGTTGGAGCTGAACACCCCCAGCAACTGATTGGCAAGGACATCTGGGAGAATGCTGGCCTGCACGCCGACCCGTTTGCAGAGGCTTTTGTGGCCCTCATAGAGTTGATGGAGGCCTGCAAGACCACCATCAGTGTGCAGACCCGTGAAGTGCATTCCGCTTTGCTGAAAGCCACCTACCAGATCACCTGCGTTCCGGTGCATTCCAAAGAACAGGCCTTCAATGAAATTCTGGTGGTGGTTTCTGACCTCACCGAGGAACGCCGCCGTGAGGCCCAGATGCGCCTGCTGTCCCAGGTGGTGGAAGATTCCCCTTCCATGGTGGTGGTCACCGACCCTGCAGGACAGCTGGAGTATGCCAACCAGCGTTACCTGAATTTGCATGGTGCTGCAGAAACCGCTGATCCACAGGACCTGAACGTCTGGCAGGAAATGTGGGAGGCCCTGAAAGCCGGACAAACCTGGCAGGGCGAACTGCAAAGCCTGCAACACGGAGGAGAAGTGCAATGGGAAAAAGTCTCTGCTTTCCCCATCCGGGATGGTCAGGGTGAAGTGGAGCACTTTGTGCGGCTCTCCGAGGACATCACCCACACCAAAACCCTGCAGGCCCGGCTCCATTACCTGGCCTACCATGACCCCCTGACCGGACTGCCCAACCGGCAACTCCTGCTGGACCGCCTGGGCCAGGCCATCCAGCATGCCGCCCGCAGTGGCCTGAACCTTGGGGTGGTGCTGCTGGACCTGGACCAGTTCAAGATCATCAATGACACCTACGGGCACGCTTTCGGAGACCAGATGCTCACCCTGGTGACCGAACGCCTGAAGGGGTGCATCCGGCCCGGAGACACCATCAGCAGGCAGGGCGGAGATGAATTCGTGCTGCTGCTCTCTGAATTGCAGCTCAGTCAGGATGCAGCACTGGTGGCCAGTCGCATTCTGGACAGCTTCAGGCAGCCATTTTTGATTGAGGGGCAGGAGTTTTTCATCACGGGCAGCATGGGGATCAGCGTGTACCCCCAGGATGGCAGCACCCCCGAAGAACTCATTCAGCATGCCGATACCGCCCTCAACCGCAGCAAGCAGGAAGGCCGCAACAACTACCAGTTCTTTGAATCCCAGATGAACACCCTCTTGCATGAACGCATGATCATCGAGAACGGCATCCGAAGGGGCATTGAACGGGAGGAATTCTTTTTGCTGTATCAGCCCAGGGTGGATTTGCACAGTGGAAAAATCCGTGAAGTGGAAGCCCTGGTGCGCTGGGAGCATCCCGGTCTGGGAAGGGTTTCCCCCATGCGCTTCATTCCCCTGGCAGAAGAAACCGGAGCCATTCTCCCCCTGGGAGAGGCGGTGCTGAAAATGGCCTGCCAGCAAGCCCAGATCTGGCAGGCGCAGGGCTTCATGCTCCCGGTCAGCGTCAACATCTCTGCAAGGCAATTTCACAAGCAGGACCTGACCATGCTGGTGCCAGCACTGCTGCAGGAATACGGTTTGCCCCCCCACCTGCTCAGGCTGGAAATCACCGAGAGTGCCATGATTGCCGATTTCCAGCACACCATTGAGGTGTTGAATGCCCTGCGGGCACAGGGCATTTCGGTGGAGATTGATGACTTTGGCACTGGATATTCTTCGCTGAGTTACCTGCATCAGCTGCCCATCACCACCCTGAAAATTGACCGCTCCTTCCTGACCGGCATGGGGGCCAGCAAGAAACAGCTTCACGATTCCAGCAAACTGGTGGAAGCCATTCTCAGCCTGGGCAAAACCCTGGACCTGGAGGTGATTGCCGAAGGGGTGGAAACCGAGCACCAGCGGCAATTCTTGTTGCAGCATGGCTGTGAATATGCTCAGGGGTACCTGTTCAGCCCTCCGGTGGAGGCTGAAAAAATCAACCTCATGCTGGAAAACCAGAACTGAATCCACATTTCGCAAAAAGGCAGGGCAGGCCCACCATGGGCCTGCCCTCTGGTTTGCTGCACTTCAGGGCAAGGTGAACTGGCCCAGGTTGTAAGCCCCATCTGGAAGCTGCCCTTGCAAGGAAAGCATCAGGGGTTTCAGGCGGTACCGTTCCTGGTCTGCAGGCAGGGTGCGGCTGTCGGTGATGCTGATTTCCAGGGTGTAGGTTCCAGATGGCAGGGCAGGCAGGTCATCGTTGATGTAAGGGATGCGGTCTGGAGTGAGGTTTTTCAGGTTGATGTTGATCCACTGGGAGTGCACCACAGTGCCTGCTGCGTTGCGAATGCACCACAGGGGTTTCCAGCTGTCCAGTGCAGGGGTGGTGCCCAGGTTTTTCCAGCGGGATTGGATTCTGAATCCGCCTGTGTCCAGAGGGGTGAGGGTCACCTGATCGATGGTGGGTTTGAAGCCCAGGGTCGCCTGCAGTTGTTTCACCTGCTGGCGCTCGGGTTCCGTGAGCACCTCCCACTTGATCACGGTGGTTTCACTGGCGGTTTTGCGCAACAGGTTGCCGTTGGGCACCAGGCTGGAATGGTAGCGGACCGCCTCGGTGAAAGCCCGTTGCAGGAAAGCGGACGTTCCGGTCTGGGGGTTGGTGCCCCAGCTGTGACGGGGGTCGCTTTCCTCGGAAGGAGAGAATTCAGTCACGGTGGGAGCGAATTTATAGCGTTCATCAAAGAGGGTTTTGCAGGTGATTCGGGCACGGCAGCGCTCGATGGCCACATTGAATTCTTCCCAGCCCAGCGAATCTGAACGCCAGCCCACACGGGAAGTGGGGGTGAGGCCCAGAGCATACTCCAGGGTGTCGGTCTGGTTGACCATCATCAGGAGGGGGGTGGTGCGGAAGGTGCTCAGCATGGCATCGGCCAGGATTTTCTTCTGGGGTTCGGTGGCCTTGTAGGATTCGGGCAGGCCATACAGGTGCCATTCGCCCCAGAACCCGTAAGTCCCGATGTCCAGAAAGGACAGGCCAGCGTGTCCATCGTAGCGTTCTGCCAGGGCTTTGTAGAACCCGGTTAAACGGTTCTGGAAGGTGGCATCTCCCCATTTGGGAACATACACCTTGTTTTCGTACCACTGGCCCAGCTCGTCAGGGCCGCAGGTGGGCACCCCATAGCGGTCATCAAGTTGCCAGTCGTCGTTGGCAAGGTTTTTGTCGATGTTGGGGGGGTAGGCCGCTTCATTCATGCCCAGCATGGGTTGCAGGCGGATGCCCAGACGCTCTCCGGGCTGCAGGGCCTGAAATTTGCTGTCCAGCCAGCTGAAATCGTACTTGCAGGGGTACTTTTTGTTGGGCAGCAGGGGACGGCTGGTGTCCGGGACCTCCAGGTGCTTCCAGAGCGTGCGAAAGTAATTGTCTCTGGAAGGCCCCACTCCGGAAAGGGGCGGCAGAATGAAACGGTTGCCAAACCAGGTGAACAAGCCACTTCTGGGATTGCTGACCTGCACATCCAGCGGATCGAGTTGTACGGGGCGCAGCACCTGGTAAGGCAGGGCCTGGGTTTGTACGGTTTGAGAGGGGATGTTGTGGGCACAGGCGGTCAACACCACCGAGAGCATCAGCAGTTTCTGGGGTTTGAACATGAATTTTCTCCTTGTGGATGGATGTTGGCCAAAAGAACAGGCTGTCCTTTTGCCAGGGATCAACAGAGGGTTCTGGAATTGCGGGTGAACTTCCAGCAAAATGGTAACAAAGGTGTCACGGCTTTCGAATAAACAAAACATAAACACCAGATCGGCAGCCCCCAGATGCCTGTAACACTCAGCATTGACCTTGCCCGCAGGCAACTGTTGCGGGAAGGACAGACGGTTTCCCTGTCGCCCACCGAATGGATGGTTTTGACGGCCCTGATCGATCAGGGACAGGGTGCAGCCGTGTCCCACCGTGCCCTGCTCACGCAGGTGTGGGGAGAGGCCCACGGCGAGGACCACGAGTACCTGAGGGTCTACATCAACCGGCTGCGCAAAAAAATAGAGCCTGAACCGGCCCGGCCCCGTTTTCTGCTCAGTGAATCGGGTTTTGGGTACAGGCTGCAACTGGATGCAGAAGCTTTGCTGTCTGACATTGCAGCGCCAGCCACTTCCCAGCAAACCCCCAGGGGCTTGCTGGGTCGGGAAGCCGAAATGCAAGCCCTGAAAGCCAGCCTGTTTGCGGGTCAAAGCCGCTGGGTGTCCCTGACGGGCATGGGTGGAGTGGGCAAGACCAGCCTGGCCCGTGCTGTGTTTCAGGAGGTGCAAGCCCAGTTCCCAGACGGTGCACACTGGGTGGACCTCACCCGGCTGCAGCATCCTGAGCAGTTGCTGGCCCACCTGCAGGAAAACCTGAACCTTCCGGCCAGAGGTCAGGCCAGCCCACTGGAAGTGCTGGTGCAACACTTCAGAAACCGCCTGGCGTTGCTGGTGCTGGACAACTTTGAGCACCTGCTGCCCGCTGCAAAGCCCCTTTCTTTGCTGCTGCAGGAAGCCCCACAATTGAGGATGCTGGTGACTTCACGGGTGTCCCTGCGCCACCCCCAGGAGCAGGAATTTCCCTTGAAACCCCTGCAGCTTCCTGCACAAGATGCTGCCCTGGAAGAGGTGGCCCACCATCCGGCCATTCAGCTGTTCTGCCGCACCTTGCAGCAGGTTCAGGCCTTTTTTGAATGGAATGCCCAGACGGCCAGCAACATCCTCAACTTGTGCCGCAAATTGGATGGTTTGCCGCTGGCCCTGGAACTGGTGGCCTCGCAGGGCCGGGTGCTGTCCCTTGCTCAAATGGAAAAGCACCTGCAGGAGGTTCTGCACCTGGAACATGGACTGAACGGCACCACTTCCCGACACCAGTCCCTGCAGGCCATGGTGGACTGGAGCCTCAACCTGTTGCAGGAACGGCAAAGGGTGCTGCTGGTGCAACTTGCGATTTTTCCAGCCGCTTTTGATCTGCAAAGCATCCAGCAGGTGTGCACACCTGAAGCCACCCGCCAATTGCTTCCAGACCTGCAGGTTTTGATTGCCCACCATTTGCTGGAAACAACCCACACAGGCAACACTGTGCGTTTTCATTTGTTGCAAACCGTCAAGCAGGCCTTGCAGCACCCATTTCAGCAAAGCACAGACCACCAGACGGTGCTGCAACGCTTTGGTGCGGCCTGTCTACAGCGGGTGTCTGCCCTGCTTCCAGGTTTGCTGGGACCGCAGCAGGCCAGGGTGCTGGACCAGCTCAGTGAAGAACACCCCAACATTCAGGCCCTGTTCTCCCTGAAATGGGCACAGGAAGCCCACAGCATTGCCATTCTGGCAGATCAATTGTGGGTGTTCTGGCATTTGCGGGGATTGTGGCACACCGGACGCACGCAGCTTGAACAGGTGCTGACCTTTGAACACCTTTCCGCAGATGTGCAGGGCTCCCTGCACACCAAAGTGGCCTGTCTGGCCTGGTTTCAGGGTGAAAACGAACAGGCCGAGCACCACGCCACCCTGGCCCTGCAAAAATCCACGTCAGCAGAAACCCATTCCTTTGCCACCGCCATGCTGGGTGCGGTCCGGCTCCGGCAGGGGAGGGTCCCAGAAGCCCATCACCTGTTGCACCAGAGCCTGGGAGAATTTCAGACCTCCACCCAGCACTGGTATCAGGCCAACGTGTGGTTCGCACTGGGCCTGATTGAATTGCACGGCCAGCACAGGGAAAAAGCCAGGCAAGCTTTCATGCAGGGACACGTGCTCTGCCAGCAGCACCAGTACACGCAGGGCATTGCCATTTCCCTGATGCACCTGCAACAGGTCACCCTGGCAGGCGGGCAACTTGCAGAAGCCCGGCGTTTTGGCCAGCAGGCCAGCAACCTCTTTGATCAGGTGAAAGACCAGCACGGCACTGCCATGGTGCTCCTGCAACTGGGTCAGGTGCACCTGCTGGAAGGGCAGGTGCAGCAGGCCAGCCCTTTGCTGGAAGACAGCCTGGTGCTCTTTCAGGAACTGGCAGACCGCAAAGGCAAGATGCTCAGCCTGGATGCCCTGACCCGTGCAGCGCTGCTGGAAGGAGACACTTCCACCGCCCTGAGGCTCATTTCTGAAAACACCCGCCACGGTCAGCACTTGCAGGACCTGGTGCCCCTGGTGCTGGTGCTGGAAAGTTTCATGGTGCTGGCCGTGCAGGGGGAACGGGTGCAACTGGCAGAGCAAGCCCTGGGTCTGGCCACCCGGTTGCGGGAACACCTGGGTCTGGTGCGCAGCGTCCCTGACCAGCACTGGATGGAAAGGGTGCTCCTGACCCCTGCCTTTCAGGCAGAGCCAGAAACCCTGGAACAGCTCAGGCAAAGCAGTTTTCATCTGTTGTGGAGCGGGGTGCTGGAACTGGGGCAGGGCCTTGAATCCTGAGATCAAGGTCTGGGCATCCTGTAATCCCCATTCCAGGCCCAAACTGCATGTGCAAAGCCGTGTTTTTCAGCTGCAGCTTGCACATCTTGCAGCCACTGCTGGCGGTCCTGTGCTGGTGCGTTCTGGTGCACCCCATAAGCCCCCAGAAGCACAGCAACCTGATGGTCTTTTGACCATGCTGCAACCTCTGCAAATTCCCGCTGGATGGTTTCTGACCCAAAACCCTGGTATTTTTCCAGCCGCTCCTTCACCCTGGATTGCTGCTCCTCTGGCACGGTTTTCAGCAACTGGTCAGGGTTCATGCTGGAAGCCGGATAAGGCACGTTTTTCAGGTGCTCTGTGAAACCATAAAGGTCTGTGCCCTGCTGGGTGAAGATCGGGCGCTCAAAGTAATGAAAGGTGTACACCACCCGTTTGTCCTGCAATGGAGTGAGGTTCATCAGTGCGTCCATGCCTGAAAAACAATCTCCAGACAGCACCACCGTCAGGTCCTGGTTGCCCTTGCGCACCGCAGAAAGCATCTGGTTTTGCAGGTCCTCCCAATGAAAAGCGCTGGGTTCGCAGTCGTCCCGTGAGGGGTCAAAGGGTTCATCCATGAGCTCCAGAGCAACCTCCGGGAAGGGTTTCAGCCATTCCGAGAATTTTTCCAGCAAGGCCAGGTACACCTGAAAGCTGTTTTCTTCTTTCAGAATGGGCAATTTCAGGGTATCTTCATCTGGGAAGAAATCCAGAATGACTTTCAAGTTGTTCTGCTGGGCGGTGTCCAGCAGGGATTTCAGGCTGTCAAAGGCTGAAATGCTGTCCTGGTCAAGAAAAAACCCTGGGTCGATGGGAACGCGCACAAAATCGAAGCCCTGCTTCTGGACCTCCTGCAGTTCGGAAAGGTGTTCTTTGGACAGGGCTTCAAAGGGTGGGTATTGCAGCCACCCTTCCAGATTCACCCCTTTCTGGAAGGTCAAAATGGGGGTCTGGTTCTTGCAGGCGGTCAGGGCCAGCAAGCCCAGCAACAGCAGGGGTTTCATGCCCCTCACAGTCCAGCTTCCCTGGCCCGCAAGATGGCCTCGGTGCGGGTGCTGACCTGCAATTTTGAAAAGATGCTGGTGATGTGGTTGCGCACGGTCTTGTCTGCCACCTCGATTTTGCGGGCAATCTCCGGGTTGCTGTGGCCCCTGGAAATCAGCAGCAGGATTTCCCGCTCCCGTTCTGTCAATTCTGGAAACAAATCTGGCAGGCTTCTGGGCCTCTGGAAAAACCCCATCAATTTGCGGGCAATGCCAGGGGCAAAGAGGGCTTCCCCCCGTCCCACCGCATGAATGGCCCGGATGAGTTCTTCATGGTCCGCCCCTTTCAGCAGGTAACCTCTGGCTCCGGCTTTCATGGCCTCGAACACGTTGTCGTCGTCATCGAACATGCTGACCACCAGGATCCCCAGGTTGGGGCTGTGCTTCATCAGGGTGCGGGTGGCTTCCAGACCGGACATTTCGGGCATCTGGATGTCCATCAGGACCACATCGGGCTGAAGTTGCAGGGCCAGATCCACCACCTGCTTTCCGGTGTGGGCTTCCCCAATGACCTCAATGCCGGGAAGCACCGACAGCAGGGCCTTCACCCCTTCGCGGAACAGCTTGTGGTCATCGGCAATCAGGATGCGCAGGGTTTCAGTCATGGAGGGCTCCTGTGGGGTCCAGTGGAAAAACAGCAATCAGTGCCGTGCCAGGATTCAGGCGCTCCCAGCGTAAACTTCCAGATAGGGCTTCGGCCCGTTCACGCATGGAGTGGGTGCCCACCCCGGCTGTGCGGGTGCCAGGCAGTCCCACCCCGTCGTCTCTGACTTCCAGCATAAGGGCTTTTTCGTCCATTTGAAGGCACAGGCTGCACCCTGAAGCCTGGGCGTGCTTCATCACATTGGTCAGGGCCTCCTGGGTGATGCGGTAAAGGGCCACCTCCAGAGCGGCTCCCAGTGCAGGAAAAACCTCTGGCAAATGGTGCTGGGTGTGCATGCCATGTTCGGCGCAGCGTTCCAGCAGTTCCAGCAAAGCCGCCCTGAGGCCCAGATCGTCCAGCCTGGGAGGGCGCAGGTCATGCACCAGACGGCGCACATCCAGAATCAATTCCTGGCTGTCGTCTTTCAGTTGCTTTAGGGTCTGCTCCAGTTTGTCCGGGGCATGTTGCAACTGCAACCTGCTGGCTTCCAGTTTGAGGCTCAGTCCGGCCAGGGCGGGACCCAGACCGTCGTGCAGGTCGCGCCTCAGGCGTTTGCGCTCGGCCTCTCCGGCCCGGACCAGTTGTTCACGGGAGTCTTTCAGTTGCTGTTGCAATTGCAGGGATTGTGCGGTCAGGGCCACCTGCCGGGCCAGGTTCTGCAGCAAAAGCAGGTCTCTGAAACGGGGTTTTTCCGGGCTGGACAGCACCAGTGTCCCGATGCGTTCCCCCTGCACCACCAGTTCAAAATGCAGCTGTTGCCCTGCCGGAAGACCAGATTGCAGGGTTTCTCCGGTCTGCAACTGAATGGCGGCATGGGGAACCCGGAACACCTTCAGCAGGGTGTTCAGAAAGTCCTGCAGCTGCGCTCTGGGTGCACTGGGCGCAGCAAGGTTTTTCCCCAGGGTCTGCATCACCTGATAGGGATCGTTGCGGTCTCCGTACATGATGCGGTTGATGCTGTGCTGCAAGCCCATCTGCACGGGTTGTGCCAGCACCGCCACCAGCACCGAGGCCACCACCGTGCTGGTCAGGGTACCAAGAAGTGCCCCGAGGCCCGAGACCACCAGGATGTACAGCAGGGCAATCAACAGGCTCATGCCCAGAAACACCAGCAAACGGTTCACCAGCAGGGTGGCAGTGTGCATCAGGTGGTCCAGCACCAGCAAAGAGATCCTGACCAGCAGATGCAGGCCCACCACCAGGGTCAGGGCAGGAAGCACCAGTTCCTGACCGTACAGACCCAGGTTCTTCACACCCCAGACATCCAGCGGGTATCTGGGGTGTCCGATGGGAACCGCTGGATGGGTGAGCAGTTGCAGCAAGCCCATTCCCCACAGCACCCCAAGTCCGATCAGGACAGGAAGCTGCCCCCGAAAAGTCCACACCCCTGCCAGCACCATCAAAAGCCCCACCAGTGCAGCAGCCCACAGCGGAGCAGCCAGAAACCCACTGAGCAGACCACAGAACAGCAGCAGCAAGAAGGCCAGCAAGGGGTTGCGAGCAGCCAGCACCAGCAGGGCACTTCCCAGACCCCCACACATCAGCAAAGCAGCATCAAGGCCCAGCCTCAAAAGGGTGAAACTGCTGTTCCAGCTCTGGGCAGGACTGCCACGGGTGTCCCACACCACCGCCACCCAGCGGTCATGCCAGCCCACCACCAGCAAAACCAGGGAGAGCAGCAGGCAAAGCGCAGGAATCTGCCAGGACTTCATGTTCTCCAGTGTGCCCTGCAAGATGTCCCGGTTGCCAGTGGGTGCCCTGTCCCAGGTTTCTAGGACACCCTGGACTCAAGACTTTGGGACGACCCCTGACCTACCTTGAAGCCACAAGGAGGCTTCTATGAAAGGTTTACTGGCAGGTGTGCTGTTGTTCTTCGGGATGGGGCAGGCACAGCAAATGGAATCCCTGGGAGGGGTCATCACTTCAAAGCCCGGCTGTGTCTCTGCCAATGCAGGACAGCTGGATTGCTTCGCACGTGGGGGAGATGGGGCGCTCTGGCAAAAAAGCTGGACGGGCACGGCATGGAGCGACTGGGTTTCCAGAGGAGGACAGTTTCAGGATGAACCGGAGTGTGTGTCCTGGGGAGTGGGCCGCATCGACTGCTTCGTGAAAGGGAACGACCAGGGCCTGCATCACATCTGGAAGGAAGGAAACACCTGGGGCACATGGGAATCTCTTGCTGGACAGCTTGCAGAACGCCCGGAATGCCTGTCCACCCGTCCGGGTGAAGTCAGTTGCATCGTGAAAGCCACCAACAGCTCGGTGTACCAGAAAAGCTGGACCGGGAACCGCTGGACCGACTGGGTGCCCCTGTCTGGCACCGTGCTGGATGTGCCCGAATGTGTGTCCTGGGGTGCAGGCCGCATCGACTGCTTTGCCAGAGGAACAAATTCTGCCCAGCACCACATTTACACCCCTGCCCTGGACCGCTGGAGTGGCTGGGAACCTCTGGGAGGGGGGCTGCATTCCCGTTCCTCCTGCGTCACCGAAGGGGTGAACCGCATTTCCTGCTTTGTGCGCGGAGGGGACCGTGCCCTGTACGTGCAGAGCTGGACGGGCCAGCGGTTTACGGGCTGGGACCGTCTGGATGGAGCGCTCACATCTGCCCCGGACTGCCTCAGAGGGTTTTCAGGCCAGACCGACTGCTTTTTTGCAGCAGATGGAGGGGTGATGAACCGCCTGACCTTCACAGATCAGAACCACAAAAGCAGCCTCAAAACCCAGTCTGGCGCGTTGCAGGGCAGCCCGGAGTGCGTGTCCTGGGGAGCGGGCCGCATCGACTGCTTTGCCAGAGGAACCAGCAACGACCTGCTGCACTGGTGGTATGCAGAAAACCTGGACAGCACACAGATGCAAAAAGCCACCCTGGCCGTGGGTCAGTACCCCAGAGACGCAAAAACCCCCGATGCCTTCTTTCAGGCCCTGCATGAGGGTCCCGCCCTGCAGGTGGTGCGCGCCGCTGGCCCTTCTGGTCTGAAAGAGAAAGGCCAGTCCCAGGAAACCCAGCAAGCACCAGATGGCAATTACCTGTGTCAGGTCAGGCAGGTGAGTTTCAGCAACACCCCCGAGGAATTTGTGACGTTTGAAGGCGCGATGGGCAATTTGTGGCTGGGCAACCTCGCTCAGGGAGAAGGACTCAAAGGAGGCAGTTTCAAGGGCCTCAGTGTGCCTGCAAACCAGCGGCAACCCCTTACCCTCTACCTGGGCGGCCTGAACTTTGCCGGGAACCGTGAGACCGTGAATGCCACCGCCAGCGAAGTCTCCACTGGAATTGGCAACCTGCTGTCCCGCTTCAAAAGCACAGGCTTGCAGGCCGGAGCAGGAACGGTGTTCAGCAAAGTCACGGTCAGCGAAAGCCTGGAATCCTCCCTGATTCAGGCCGGGTTCAATGCCTCCTACCTGACTGCCAGCGTGAAAGGGAGCCTGGAAAAACGCTCCAGTCAGAAACGCAACAAGGTCACCGGATTTTTCATTCAGAAGGTGTTTCAGGTGGCCCTGGACACCCAGGGTCAGACCCCGGCCAGTGCCCTGTTTGGCACACTCACCCCGATCAGCACGCTGGAAAGCCTGGGGGCCAGCAAGGAACTCTCTTACAGCAACCTGCCTGCTTACGTGTCCAGCATTGCTTACGGACGCATGGTGGCGGTCAGCATGGAATCCAACTACACCGAAGACCAGATGACCGCAGCCCTGGAGGCCTCCTATTCTGGACTGTTCGCCTCTGCAACCGGGCGTTTCAAGACAGACCTGAAAGAGGTCCTGCAGGAAAGCAGCATTGAAGTGAAAGTGCTGGGTGGAGATGAGGAATCCGCCAAACGCCTGATCCGCTCCGGGCAGTTCGCAGATTACTTCGGTGTGCAGAGCACCCCCATCGAGACCTTCCGGCCCATCTCTTACACCCTCAGGTACATCGGGAACAACGACGTGGCAGCCGTCAACAAGACCACCGATTTCGAGATCAAGGAGTGCTCTGCCAGCAGCGTGCGCCTCAAACCCCAGTTCCGGTTCACACTGGTTGTTCCAGACGATAAAAATTACGATGACCTGTATGGCAGCATCACCGTCAATGGCAAGAGCATCTACGAAGTGGAAGAAAACCGCAACAGCCCGGTGTACCCCATGCAGACCGTGCAACTCGGTGCCCTGCCTGACCTGAACGTGAATTTTGATCAGGACCAGTTCATCAGGATCAATGGCCTCCTGATGGACCACGATTCTGGCCCCAATGACCGGGTGGGCCACTGGGACCTCAATTTCAACCTCCGCGAAGCAGCGAATGCCTACCGTGCAGGACAGGCCTTCTTCGAGAAAACCTTCCGTGCATATGGCGAGGACGACAGCATTGTGGACCTCACCCTGCGCTTTGACTTCAGGTAAAGGAAACAGGTGATGAATGTGAACAGCAAAACGTTGAAAAGCAAAGTGAAAATGACCGCACTTCTGATCGGCCTGGCTTCTGTGGCCCTGGCCGCTTCTGGCACCTACAAACTGTTGGTGAACGGCACCACCTCCAAAGTCCCGGCACTCATCCAGAATGGACAGGTCTACATTCCCATAGAGATTCTCAAAGCGGTGGGCATTCCCTACACCGTCCAGAATGGAGTGGTGGCGGTGGGTGTGCAGGGCGGGTCCACAGAAAAAACGCTGCTGGAAGGCTGCTTGAACGAATGGCTGTTCAATGGCATCTGGCGCATCAAAGTGGGCAACCTGCAGGCCATCCAGAAAGATGAAAACACCCCTGGCTGGGGTCTGGACATCGAGGTGCGCAACGGCAGCAAAATGACCCTCAACATGACCGACACTGGTGTGGATGGGGCCGGACTGGGGATGCATCTGGCCTTCAAGGATGCCACCACCCTGGGTGTGGACCCTTACGACGTGCAGAAACTGACCTTCAAGAACCTGCCCCAGAGTGCCACTGCAAAACAGCAACTCAAGTTTTATTACCCCATCTGGACCCCGGACAGCAGTGTGGAAAAACCTGTGAAACTGCTGCTGGACATCGACCCTGCCAGGCTCGGGTATTCTGTGAAGCAGGCAGGCGTGGCATTCAGCACCCCCAACCCCGGCTTCCGGGTGAACCTGACCTGCGACAAGTGAGGCCTGAAATGAGACACCTGCTGACCCTCTCGCTGACCCTGACCGGACTGGCCTTTGCCCAGACCCACCCCAGACTGTGGATCACCCCATCCGATGTGCCAAAACTGCAATCCTGGGCGAACAGCAAAAACCCCATTTACCAGGAAGGCCTGCTTCGCAGTGCCCTGGACGCAAAGACCCGCATGGATCAGGGAAGGCTGGAAGATGGGGGAGGTTTTGACTACGAATCCGACCCGCTGGAATCTTACGCTGCCCTGTTTGCTTTCATGTCGCTGATTGGGCCTGAGAAAGACCGACAGAATTACTTTGAACGCTCCAGAAAACTTCTGCTCAGGGTGGTTGCAGAGGCTGAAAAGGGCCTTGCAGAGGGCAAACCCTACCGGGATCCGGAATTCACCGTGCACAACCGTTCCCGCTGGCATGGGGCCGCCTGGGGCCTGACTGTGGACTGGCTGTACAACAAACTGAGTGCAGCAGAGAAAAAGCGCATTGCAAAAGTGTTTGTCCGCTGGACCACCGAGAACATGGACCTGAACCACGGTTACCCCTGCTCTGATCCTGGAACAGCATGCTTTCTGGAAGGCACCGAAACCCTGATGAACACCCCGGACCTGCTGAAAAGCGAAAGGGGGGTGCGCTGGTCCCAGAACAACTTTTACACCGCCCACACCCGCAATGCTGCCCTGATGGCCCTGAGCCTGAATGCCGAAGATGACCCCACGGGCACCCTGCAAAAAAACCTGAACCTGGCCCTGGGACGGCACCTTTACGTGATTGACCACGCCCTGAGCACCGTGGCAAAAGGAGGATTGGCCGGAGAGGGCTTCGAGTACAGCCCGCAGAGCATGGGTTACGTGGCGCAACTGCTGCTGGCCCTGCACACCTCCAGGCAAAACACCCTGCCCCAGAGCCAGTTCAGGAACCCCTTCTGGAAAGCCTACCCTCAGGCCCTGATGGGATCTTTGCTGCCCAGAAGCACCCAGGATTCGGATGCAGGACAGGTGTATCAGGCGCTGTGGTACGGAGATGGACAGGAAAACCACGCTCCAGATTCCATCGAAGCGCTTGGACCCCTGGGGATTTACGCCAGACTCAACGGAGACCAGACCACTGCAGCAGGCATGCGCTGGATTCAGACCATGGTTCCCCCAGGTGGCAAAAATGACCTTGCTTCCAGGGCCAGAGGGGGAGACAGCCGGTTCACCAGTGCGATCCTGTACTTCCTGCTCTTTGACCCCCAGGGCAAAATCCAGGACCCCAGACCCCAGTACCCCACCCACCAGAAGATTGAGGGCATCGGCAAAATCCTGGCCCGCACCGACTGGAGCGAAAACGCCAGTGGGATGTCCTTCACGTCAGGCTGGAACACCATTGACCATCAGGCTGCGGATGCCCTCTCTGTGGACTTCTTTTTCAAAGGAGAATGGATCCTGAAAAAACGGGTGGGATACGGCTTTGGCTGGTCGGCCTCGGACAACCAGAACGCTCCTCTGATCCAGAACGACCCCGCCGAACGGGACGATTACCGCAAACTGCTGTGGACCAGAGGTTCAGGCTGGCTGTACCGGCCCTCTGGAGATGCAAAACTGCTGGCCTCCAGTTTTGGAAAAGGCTACACCTACGCTCAGGGAGATGCCACTGCTGCATACAACTCCGATTATGAAGACCTGCATGGGGTCACCCAGGTTCTGCGCTCTGTGCTGTGGATCGAACCCGGTGCCCTGATGGTCTTTGATCAGCTGGCCACCGAAAAAAGCGGGCGGTTCAAGAAACTGGCCTTCAATTTTCCCACCCTCCTGAACCTCAAAGGGCGGGTTGCTCTGGGAAAAACAGGATCAGGTCAAACTTTCTCTGTGACCTCTTTGCTCCCGGAAAAAGCCACCCTGACCGTCAAAACAGCTCCAGCCAGAGAAGGGGAAACCGTGGGAGACCCTGACCCCTCGCCTGCAGCACACGGAGAACCTGCGTACCAGCGTCTGACCATCGAGGCAACGGGTGCCCCACAGCAAACCCAGTTTCTGACCGTGTTCAACACAGGCAAGGACACCCCGGTTTTGCTGAAAGATGCAACCGGCCTGGTGCTGGGAAACACCCTGATCTGCTTTGCCACCAGCGAAAAAGTGCAATATCAGGTTCCGGCAGGGGTGCAGAAGCAGTACATTGTGGGCCTCAAACGGGACACCCCTTACACTGTGAACCGCTCAGGCAGCATTGCCACCGTACAACCCGGATCAGGCCCAAAAAGCGATTCAGCAGGCGTGCTGGTCTTGCAGGAGTGATCCTGCAAGGATGCCTCCGGGTTACAATGCCTCCCATGACGGCATCCTTCAAACCCCCCTTCCAGCGCATTGCCAGCCTGACCTGCTCCAACACCGAAATCCTGGCTGCCCTGGATCTGGGACACCTGCTGTGCGCTGCAGACGATCACTCGGACTTTCCTGGTGAGGTGCTGAAAGACCTGCCCAGACTGGGACCGGACCTGCAGATTGACGTGCGGAGACTGCAGGACTTGCAGCCCGATCTGGTGCTGGCCAGCCTGTCTGTGCCTGGAATGGAAAAGGTGGTTCAGGAACTGGAAACCTCTGGCCTGAACTTTGTGGTGCTGGACCCCACCAGCTGGACAGGTGTGCTGGAAAGCATTCGCACGGTCGGGCAGGTCATGCGCTGTCAGGAACGTGCAGAAACCCTGATTGCAGCCATGCAGCAAGAAGTGGAGGCCCTGAAAGCCAGCCTGCCCGTGTTTTCACACCCACCCAGAGTGCTCATTGAATGGTGGCCCAGACCTGTGATTGTGGCCACCAGGGATTCCTGGATCACCGACATGCTGCACTTGCTGGGGGCAGAAAATGCTTTTGTGCATCTGGAAAAACGCTCCAGTCCTGTCACAGACCAGCAGGTGCTGGAGGCCCAGCCTGACCTGATCGTCTGCTCCTGGTGCGGCGTGAGGAAAATCCGCCCTGACGTGGTGTTCAAAAGGGAAAAGTGGGCATCTCTGGCTGCTGTGCAAGAACACCGGGTGGTGGTCATTCCCGAATCTGGACTGGGACGCCCCGGCCCGAGACTGATGGAAGGGTTCAGGGCACTGGCAGCAGCTTTGAAGGGTCTGAATGGTTCAAGCCCCTTTCAGTGACAGATGTTCAGTGACAGATGTTCAGCCATCCACACCGCAAAACCAGCAGGTGCAGCGGAGCCATCATCAGCACATTCCGGTCATTGGGAAAATTCAGCAGCTGCAATCCAGCCAGGTTGGAAAGGAAAAAGACTCCCAGCAGCACCAACCCCGCCACGATGGGTTTGAGGCTCAGGCCCCTGCACAGTTGAACACCCATGGAGATGAGCAAGAGCACCTCGGGCACGATCAAAAGCCATTTGGTGAGCTGCAGAGCAGAACTGAAGTTCAGTCCTGGACTGGAGACCAGAAACACGTCTTCTTGCCTCAGGTGTGCATGCAGTTGAAATCCTCCAAAGAAGAGTCCCAGCAGCCCATCGAACAGCAGCAGGTAAACCGCATGCTGGGTCAGCCAGGGTTTGAGCGCACCCTGAACTTGGTTTTTTCGGGTGAACATCCAGATCAGGCCCCACAGCATTCCCACCTCCAGCACCCGATAAACCACAGAGAAAGCCAGTTTTCGTCCCATCAAAGCCCAGAAAGCTGTTCCTGAAAGGACAGAAGCAAACACACTGTCCAGAACCGTCCAGAACAACAGACTGGCCCCAAAAAACAGCAAGATTGCCTTCAGCGGCTGTCTGGCAAGAAAAGCGGCAGCTTCGCGTCTGGGAAACAATTGCAAAACAATGCTCTGGACCAAAGTGTTCATCAAAAGGTTCAAAAGGGACTCCCCTTAAAGGATTTTGCTGGACCATCACTGGGGTTTGGACCGAACACAATCCACCAGACGGTACAGGTCTTCAAAATCATAGGTGTTGTAGGGGTAACCGTAAACCACCCCGTCATAAAGCAGTTTGCCAGAGGATTTGTTTGCAAGCTGGATGTACAGCGATCCATCATACACGGGAAATTTTTTGCCACTGTGCAGGGTGAAAGGGCCGTCTTTTTTGATCCATTGTTGCATCTTCAGAACCTGTTTTTCAGGTCTGAGCACACATCCACCCACTTCGGCAGGGTTTTTGCTGGACTGGGCCACATAGGCGTAAAGGTTGTTTTCTGCGTTGTGCAGCAGGTAAACCGTTCTGAACTGGGTTTTGTACTGGGTGACGATGCGGGTTTTGCTGCCCAGCACAGCCAGGGTTTTGCTGCTCAGAGGGGCAGCAGAAACGACAGAACAACCAGTCAGCACCAGAAAAAGCCCTTTGAAAAATCGCACATTGCCTCCAGTGTCAAAAGCAGGGTCAAGAAACAAGGTCAGGAAACTTCAGTTCTGGACAGCATTTCCAGCAGTTGCGCTGACACGCTCAGGGCGATCACTTCCGGGTCTTTGCTGGCAATGCTGGCAAGGCCCACCGGAGAGGTGATTCTGTCCAGATCATGCTGCACAAACCCCTCTTTCAGCAAATGTTGCCGGAAATTCTGGCGTTTGACCGTGGATCCGATCACCCCGATGAAGGGAAAATCAGGCCGTTTTAAGGCCATTTCCAGCACAGCAAGGTCGGTGGCATGGTCGTGGGTCATGATCAGGATCAGGGTGCCCTGCGGCAAATCTGAAACGGTGGCCTCCGGGATGGGCACTTGCTGTGCATGAATTCTGGCTCTGGAGGTGTCCAGTTCTGGAAGCTGGTTTTCACGGCTGTCAAAGAGGTGCAGGTCTATTGGCAACCTGCCCAGATGAAAGGCCACCGCCTGCCCGATGTGCCCCAGACCATAAATCGCCACGGACTGCCTTTTAAAGCGCACCACCTCGTACAGCAGGGTCACTTCGCCGCCGCAGCACTGCACGGTGTGGGCCGGGGTTTCTTTTGCCGTGAGCCTGAGGATTTCTGAGACGGGTTCAGAAGTGCCGTCTTGCAAAAGCTTGCGGGCCTTTTCAGCAGCGTGGTGCTCCATGAAACCGCCCCCCAGCGTGTGGTAAATGCGTTCCTCTGTCACCAGCATCTTCACGCCAGGTTTCTGGGGTGCATGGCCCCGCACCGCAGCCAGGGTGACCATCACGGTGTCCTCTCTGGTTGCGGCGAGTTTTTGCAGGGTGTCGGTCCACTCAGCCCAGAACATGGGTTTTCTTCAGGCTGGAGGCAAAGAAACTGACTTCTGGCGTGATGGGGGAGGGCACATCCGCAAAATGCCCGGTCAGGGTGTGGATGGCGTCCTTGAGGGCTTCCCGAACAGCAATGGCCAGCATCAGGGGGGGTTCTCCCACGGCTTTGGATCCGAACACCACGCCTTCCTGGGGCACGTTTTCCAGCAGGTGAACGTTGAACACATCCGGTGCATCCATCAGGGTGGGCAGTTTGTACGTGGAGGCATTGCGGGTGGCCAGCATCCCGGTGTCGTTCCAGCGCAGGTCTTCTAAAGTCAGCCAGCCCATGCCCTGAATGAACCCACCTTCAATCTGGCCGCGGTCGATGCTGGGGGTCAGGCTCTCGCCCACATCGTGCACGATGTCCACCTGCAGAACTTGGTGCATGCCTGTGACCGGATCGAGTTCAATTTCGGCCACGCAGGCCCCATAAGCGAAGTAAGCGAAAGGCCGACCAGCTGCTTTTTCCCTGTCCCAGTGGATGTTGGGGGTGGCGTAAAACCCATCACTGAACAGCTGGACGCGCTGGTAATAGGCGCTTCTGACGGCCTCCTCGAAGGTCCAGAGTTTTTCAAGCCCGTGCCAGAACGCCCCGTCTGTGAGGGTCAGGTGGGCTTTTTCCAGTTTGTGGAATTTTGCGACCACCTCCAGCAGGCGGTCTTTCAGGGTTTCGCAGGCGTTCCTGACGGCCCCACCGTTCAGATCAGAGCCGGTGGAGGCTGCAGTGGCAGAGGTATTGGGCACTTTGTCTGTGCGGGTGGGCATCACCTTGATTTTTTCGGTGGGGAGGCCCAGTGTTTTTGCAGCAATGGCCTGGATTTTGGTGTGCAGCCCCTGGCCCATTTCGGTGCCGCCGTGGTTGACCTGCACGCTGCCATCCTGATAGATCAGGACCAATGCACCAGCCTGGTTGTAGGCCGTCATGGTGAAGGAAATCCCGAATTTGACGGGAGTGATCGCCAGCCCTCTGACCCTGTTTTTGTTCTGGGGGTTCTTGCTCTGGGCATTGAAGGCGCGGATTTCCTCTGCGCGCTTCAGGTAATGGCTGCGCAGCAGGGCCTCTTCCCACACGCGGTTCATTTTCCAGGCGTCTGTGACCTGCTGGCCGTAGTGGGTGGTCTGCTCCGGGGTGTAGAAGTTCTTCTGCCGGATTTCATGGGGGGGCAGGTTCAGGGTGCGGGCAATCAGGTCCATGAGGTGCTCGATCACCACCATCCCCTGCGGCCCTCCAAACCCGCGAAATGCTGTCTGTGAGGTCTTGTGGGTCTTGCACACCCGTCCGGTCACCTGCATGTGCGGAATGAAATACGCGTTGTCCGAGTGAAAGAGCGCCCGGGACACAATCGGCTCGGAGAGGTCCAGGCTGTAGCCGCCATCTGCAAAGAGGTCCAGCTTCAGTGCCTGCAGCATCCCCTCAGAGGTGAACCCGATCTGGTACCGGGCATGGAAAGGGTGCCGTTTGCCGCTCAGGGTGGTGTCCTGGGCGCGGCTCAGGCGCACCAGCACGGGTTTCCCGGTCAGTTTTGCTCCCAGTGCGGCCACCGAAGCGTAGGGGTTGGACTGGGATTCCTTGCCCCCGAAGCCGCCCCCCATGCGGGTGCACTGCACGATCACCTCACTGCGGGGCACGCCCAGCACACGGGCCACGATGTCCTGGGTTTCGCTGGGGTGCTGGGTGCTGGAATGCACGTACATGGTCCCACTTTCGTCCAGTTTGGCGAGGCTGGCATGGGTTTCCAGATAAAAGTGTTCCTGTCCCCCAATGTCCAGTTCGCCTTCTTTCAGGTGCTCTGCGTTTTCCAGGGCCTGATCGATGGATCCTCTCGCCATGCGGATGGGCGCACTGTGGAAAGACCCTTGCCCAATGGCATCTTTCAGGTCCAGCACCGGCTTCATGGCCTCATATTCCACCTTGACCAGTTGTGCTCCGATTCTGGCCTGCTCACGGGTTTTGGCCAGCACCCACACCACGGCCTGCCCAGCGTACTCGATGGTTTCGGGAAAGAGGGGTTCATCGCGTCTGGAAATGCCGGTGTCGTTCTCTCCGGGCACGTCTTTGGCGGTCAGCACCCGCACCACGCCCTCAGACTTCTCTGCAAGGGTGGTGTCGATGCCCAGCACTTTCGCATGGGCATGGGGGGACTGCACCGGGTAGGCGTGCAGGGCGTGTGGGTGGTCCAGGGTCAGGTCTTCGGTGAATCTGGCGGTGCCGCTCACGTGCAGCCAGGCGCTTTCATGCTTGCTCATACAGAAACCCCCAGGTGCGCCTGAAAATAGGCCTCGATCAGCTTCAGGGTGACCTGTTTGCGGTATTCGCTGCTGGCCCGGTGGTCGCTGAGGGGCTTCAGGCTGTCCTGCAGAACCTCCATTGCCACTTTGAGGGCCTCATCCGGTTTTTTCCCGACCATGCGCTCCTCGGCTTCTCTGGCCCTGATGGGGGTGGCCGCCACCCCTCCGAGTCCAATGCGGGCATGGGAAATGACCCCCTCATCCATGCGGATGTCCAGCCCCAGGGCCACCGAACTGATGTCGTCGTGGTGTCGTTTGGTGACCTTGCAGAACTGCAGCGTTTCGGGAATCTCTGCAAATTCAATGGCCTGCACCAGTTCTCCGGGTTTCAGCAGGGTGGAACGGTACCCCGTGAAGAACTCCGACAGAAAGACCCGTTTTTCCCCTTCCAGCGTGGCAATGAACACCTGGGCATCCAGGGCCAGCAAGAGGGGCGCAGCGTCCCCGATGGGGGAGGCCGTCACCAGAGAGCCCCCAAGGGTGGCCCGGTTGCGGATCAGCCGGGAAGCATAGCGGTCCAGCCAGTCTCTTTTGAGTCCAGCAGGCAAAATGCTTTCCAGTTCGCTGAGGGTCACTGCCGCCCCCACCTGGTGCCCGTTTTCTGTTCTGGAGAGCACCTTCAGTTCCGGGATCAGGTTGACATCCAGATACCGTTCAGGCCGCACATCCCGCTGGTTGTACTCCACAATGGCGTCTGTGCCCCCGGCCAGAACTTTAGCGTCAGGATGGGCTTGCAGATGCAACAATGCGTCTTGCAGGCTGGTTGGGCGGCAAAAGTGCCCTGATTCCAGGGCCTGCACATCAGGAAGTTCCAGCGCAGAAAAAGCGTCCGGGGCATGTTCTGGCAGGGACAGGGCAGCGTCCCGGATGGCCCGATATCCAGTGCACCTGCAGAGGTTCCCCGAAATGGCCTCCAGATCAAAGGGCCGCTCCCTGTAATACTCCGCGAACATGCTCATCACGAAGCCCGGCGTGCAGTATCCGCACTGCGAGCCATTGAAGTTTACCATGGCTTCCTGTACAGGGTGCTGGTGCAACCCTTCAGCGGTCAGGACGTCATGATGAACCACGCTCCCGGTCAGGGTGAGGCAGGCATTCAGGGGGGTGTAAGGGCTTCCCTGCGGGCTGGCAGAACGGATGACCACCGCGCAGGCCCCACATTCGCCCTCTCCGCACCCTTCCTTGCAACTGGTGAAGCCCAGTTCCCTCAAGGTGTGCAGCAGGGGAACGGTCAGCTGTTCAGGATGGAGCAGGTGCTCAGTGCCATTGACCCTCAGAGAGGTTCTGGCTGCGCTGGATGTGTTTTGGGGTGAAACTGGAAAACTGCCCTCTTTCATACACCGGATGTCCTCTCACAAAGTTGTATAGCACTCTACCCCTCAGGGGGTGAGAAAGATAGGGGCTCAGCCTGTGGCGGTCATGAAGTTCTCCGGGGGTCAGCACCTTCTGTGCAGGGTCCAGAAGGAAAAAATCTGCATCCAGGCCCACCTGCAGTTTGCCCTTGCCTGCCATGCCCAGCACCTGTGCAGGATGTTCACTGAGCAGTTTTCCGATCTGCTCAAAAGTCAGGCCCAGGGTGAGCAGCACGCTTAAAGTGGTCTGCACACTGGAAATGCCGCCCCAGGCTGCAGCAAAATCGCCCCTTTTCATGTCTGGTGGTGCAGGCGAGTGGTCTGAGCCGATCACATCCACCCAGCCTTTCTCCACAGCTTTCAGGAGCATTCGGCGGTCCACCTCTGGCCTCAAGGGAGGGGCACATTTGAGAACCACCCCCTGGTCCAGCAAATCCTGCTCGTTGAAAAACAGGTAATGGGGGCAGGTTTCGATGCTGACTTTCACGCCCTGCTCTCTGGCGTTGAGGGCCAGCATCACGGCTTCCACATTGGAGAGGTGAACCAGATGCAGGTGACACCCGGTGTCTTTTGCAATGTCCAGCGCAATCTGCACGGCACTGTTCTCTGCCTGGGTGGGTCTGGACTGCGCGAAATCGGTCAGGCCATGGTAGGCCCCCAGATGCTGGGGATCCTCGGCATGCACCGCCACCGGGAGGCCCAGTTTGGCTGCGATCTCCATGCCCCTATGCAGCACGCCAGGACTGGCATTCTGGAATTCAGGCAGGCCCGAATCGCTCATGAAAGCCTTGAAGCCAATCACGCCCCCCGCAGCGAGTTCTTCCATCTGGTCCAGGTTGATGGGGGTGAGGCCGCCCCAGAGCGCATAATCGGTCTGGGATTGCTTCATGGCCTCTTTTTTGAAGTTCAGGCTGGCCATGTCCAGTGTGGCCGGGATGGAATTGAGGGGCATGTCCACAAAGACGCACCCTCCCCCGGCTGCAAAGGCCCTTGATCCTGTGAAAACCCCTTCCCAGTGTGTGTTCCCGGGTTCGTTGAAATGCACGTGCATGTCAATCACACCACTCAGGAGGGTCAATCCCTCTGCATCCAGAACGAGCTCTGCGTCTTCCTCCACTTCAGGGGAGAGCACGGAAATTTTCTCATCCTGAACGCCAATGTCCAGCTTCTCGCCACCAGGAAGCACTGCATTTCTGACCAGCAAATCCAGCATTCAAGACCCCCGATACGTGCTGTACCCAAATGCCGAAAGCATCAGGGGCACATGGTAATGGCGGCTCAGGTCCGTGACATGAAACCGGATGGGCACCACCGTCAGGAACCCACCCGTGATGCCAGCAGCATTGTGGTACTCCAGCACATCAAATTCCAGTTCATAGCTGCCCAGGGTCAGTTCCTCCGGGGCAAGCAAAGGTTCAGAGGTGCGACCATCTGCATTGGTGGACACCTCTTTGATCAGTTCCCGGTGTTCAGCCCAGCGGTAAAGCCTCAGCACCAGATTCTCTGCAGGCACCCCCAGGGTCAGGTCCAGCACGTGGGTGGTCAGACCGGCCATGTGACCTCCTCGTCCGCATAGAGTTTCACGCGGTTGAGGAAATGCTCTGCATCTTCCAGATAGAAGCTTCTGGTGATGCTGTCGATCAGGCGGGGAACAGCGTACTTCATGCTGGAAATGGACGCTCCACTCAGGCCCATGCTGGCTGTGGCTCCAAACGTGAAGTCGTACAGGTGCTTGAGCGGTGGGCAGCATCCAGGCTGGGTTTCCTGAAAAGCATAATCTGGTCCCAGGTACGGGTAAAACTCTGCAACATCGCCCTGCAGGGGGTATCTGTCGCCCCAGGTCAGGATGAACTCGCGGAACAGCTTAAATTCCGGGCGCACCCGTGGGTTCACCTGAAATCCCGTTCCGAAAATCACAAAATCAAAACGCTCCTCGCCCAGATCGGTGTCCACCACCACCTGCCCCTCCTCAAAGCGGGCAGACTTCCAGTTGCAGGACGGATGCAAGGTGAAAGCGGGATGGTTGCGGGTGCGAGAAACATTGTCCTCTGTGGGCGGTTGAGGGGCCAGCAGGAATTTCAGCCACTGCAGTTTCTGTTCATCGGGGAGGTCTGCGGTGTGCTTCAGAAACCCGGTGAACTCGAAGAAGCGGTAGTAATTCACGTTTGGGAAAGCCTTCTGGCGCATGTACAGGTCCACTTTTGCCCCGGCTTCCAGCGCACTTCCGGCATTGTCAAAAGCACTTGCTCCCGCCCCAAGCACCCCCACCCTTTTTCCTGCAAGATGCTCAAAATCGATCTCCTCGCAGGTGTGGGCGCAGTGGGTTCTGGGAAGCGCTGCAGCATACTCCGGGTTCTTCCAGAGGCCTGCCCCACCCATTCCGGTGGCCCACACCACCCTTCTGGCCCGGTGCGACTGGATGCCCTCCGGGGTTCTGTACACCACCTCGAACCCCTGGTCCAGCGGAATGATTTTTTGCACTTTGGACTGGTTTTCCACCGGAACACCCGTCATGTGCCGGAACCAGCGCAGGTACTCCATCCAGAGCGGGCGGGGAATTTTCCCCATGTTCCTGTACTCCTCCTCAGAAAAACGGGCCTCAAAGTAGGCCTGAAAGGTCAGGCTGGGAATGCCCAGATCTGGCCCGGTCAGGTGTTTGGGGGTGCGCAGGGTGCGCATGCGGGCAAAGTTCTCCCACACCCCCTCCTGGCCCTCGGGGTGCTCATCCAGCACCAGAATGCGGTTTACCCGTTCTCGCAGCAGGCCAAACGCAATGGTCAGACCTGCCTGACCTCCTCCAATGATCAAAACATCCAGCGTGTCCGGGGTTTCAGGAATCCAGTCGCGGGCCGGATAACGCAGCAACTCCAGGTCCTTTTTCACACGGTCTTCCAGTTCAAACAGTGTCACTGAGCGCCCCTTTCAGTCGGTGGTACACGATGCGTTCAATCTGCCCAATGGCCTCTCTGCGTTCAGAATCGGCATCGTTCATCAGGCGCACCTCGAAAGCCTGCAGGATCGAATCCACGGTGTTGTCTTTGACGGCAATGATAAAGGGAAAACCAAAACGCGATTTGTAGGCATTGTTGAGTTTCTGGAACAGCTCAAAACGCTCCGGATCCAGACGGTCCAGCCCCAGACTGCCCTGCTCATGCTGCGAGGCATCTGTCAATTTGGCTTTGGTGGCAAGGTCAGGGTGCGCCCGGATCAGGGCGAGTTGTTCTTCCAGGGTGGCATCCTGCAAGACCAGTTTGAAAGCCCACAGCATTCCTTCCAGGTCCTTGAAGGGCAGGTATTTTGTGGCCCGCTCAACCACCCAGGGGGAGTGCTCGAACAGCCACCCGAGTTCACGCACAAACAGTTCGCGGTCCAGCGTTTTAAGGTTCGCAAAGTTCAACATTCCAACTCCTTTCACCACACAGGTGGGGGGAGCGCGTTTCCAGAAGAACTTCAGAAGGCAGGAACAGCCCCATGTTTTTCCTCATGGGCAGGGCATTTTCAGCGAGGGGAACGCCAAAGTTAAGGTAGTTTAGGGGGTGTGGGGGGGAAAGTCAAACCTCCCCCAGATCCCTGAGCACCCCCGCCAGCACCTCCACCCCGATCCTGATGTGCTCTGGACTGCTGTACTCGTCCGGTCTGTGGCTGATGCCGTCCTTGCAGGGAATGAACACCATGGCCGTGGGAGCAATGCGGGCCATGAACAGGCTGTCATGGTAAGCGCGGGAGACCATGTTCTGGTACGCAATCCCCAGATTTTCGCAGTTCTTCTGAATGGTTCTGACCAGCATGGGGTCGGATTTTGCGGGGGGGTCCTGGTTGAGCATTTCCAGTTCCAGTTTGATGCCCCGCTTCAGGCAGATGTCCTCTGCAGCCTGCAAAAGGGCTTGCAGCACCCGGTCTCTGCGGTCTGCATCGATGTCCCTTAAATCCACGCCCAGATCCACCTTGCTGGGGATGCTGTTGATGGCGTTGGGATACACGTTGACCAGCCCCACGGTGCCCACTGTGTCGATGCTGCCGTGGTCTTTGACGGCCTGCTCGATGCACAGGGCGATTTCACTGGCAGCCAGAAAAGCATCCTTGCGGTCAGGCATCAGGACGGCACCTGCGTGACCCCCCTGCCCGGTGAGGTGCAGTTTGAAACTGCTGGGGGCAGCAATGGCCGTCACCACCCCAATCGGAAGCCCCTGTTTTTCCAGGTTCGGCATCTGCTCGATGTGCAGTTCCACAAAGGCAAAAAAGTAATTCTCGTGGAGTCTGATCTGGTTGAGGTCTCCTGAGAACCCGCCCTGCTGTCGGGCCTCCTCGAAAGACAGGCCCTCCTGATCCCTGAACTTCAGGGCTTCTTCGGGTTTCAGGGCACCGCTGAGCATTCTGGACCCCAGACAGCCCACCCCAAAGCGGGTGGGTTCCTCTGCATTGAAGATGAGCAGTTCAATGGACCTTCTGGGCTGAAAACCTGAGCGTTTCAAGGTCCGCATGGCTTCCAGGCCTCCCAGAACGCCCACAGTGCCATCGTATTTTCCGGCGTGTGGGATGGCATCGATGTGGGAACCTGTGCCCACCTTTGGCAATCTGGGCTGCTTCCCTTCAAAGGTGGCAAAGATGTTCCCGGTGGCATCTTCCCGCCAGGAAAACCCGGCCTGCTCAATCCGGGTTTTCAGGTAAGATCTGGCTTTCTGGTCGGTTTCGGTCCAGAGCACCCGCGTCACCGACGGGGCAGGGGTGTCACTGAAAGCCGCCAGCTCTTCCAGTTCCAGCATCAGGGTGTCCAGGTCGATGTTCAGTGGGGTGTGGGTCATTGGGGGTCCTCTGGGGGGTGGGTTCTGTTGGAGGGGGGTGTGCGTTTGGGAGTGCTGAGGGTCAGATCCCCCTGCGCCTCACTGCGTTTGGCGCGGTCCCCCGTCAGCGTTGGGGGATTGATGTAGGCCTAGACCAATCCCCCTTCGTTAAGGGGGAACCTTCGAGCAAAGCGAGAAGCAGGAGGATCTGACGTGGCAGCCATCTCCAGAGCGCAAAAGCAGGGGAAACCCACAGGCAAGTGATCTTCAAAAGCAAAGGGGATCTGACGTGGCAGCCATCTCCAGAGCGCAACAATTGTGAGGGCTACACATGCGGGTGCCGGTTCACATCCTTGTAAATCAGATACCCGCTCACTCCGTTGGAGGAGGTGAACCACTGGGGGCAGTAAGGGGCCATGTAAATGACATCTCCAGCTTTGACCGCATGGTGGTCCTCATTCAGCAGGTAGACCCCTTCGCCCTGCAGCATCACCAGACCATGTTCCATCACGTGAATTTCCACAAAGGGGAGGGTCACGCCCGGAGGATAGGTCATCACGTTGACTGCAAAGTCAAAAGCAGGGTGGTCCGGGAGCAGGGTTTGCAAATCAATGCGGTCCTCGCCAGGGAGGGGTTTGACCAGAACCTCAGCAGCATTTCCGATCACAAATGGGGGAGGTGGGATTTCTCCCAGCGGCATGTAAGGTTTTTCAATCACGGTCATGCGGGCGGGTTCATCAGAGTGCAGGTCGTGGGACAGACCAGGGGGAAAGCAAGCGTAACTGGCGGATTTGAGGGTGCGCTGGTCGGTGCCCAGCGTGAGTTTGACTTCCCCGCCATGCACGTACACAAAACGGCTGAATCCTGCAGGCAACGTGCCCAGACGGCCGCCGGCCTGCAGTTCTGCAGTGTACTGGGTGAATTTTGCGCCCAGGTGGGGGGAGATGTGCACGATGGCTGTTGCATTCTGCATCCCTGGCAGGGGGGCGCGCACGAAGGCATCGGGGGTGTGCAGGGTGTAGTTGCTGCGGATCTTGGATCTTGTGAAGCCCAGTCTTTGCATGGTTCACCTCAGGATCTGGCTCAGGAAATGCCCTGATGCTTTCAGGGCGGCCTCAACATCTTCGGGCTCTACGGTTTCAGAGGGGTGGTGGCTGATGGCATTGGGTGAGCGCACGAACAGCATGGCAATGTCCGTGACTTTCGCCAGCACCATTGCATCATGTCCTGCTCCGCTGGGCAGGGTGAATTCGGGCAATCCACAGAATTTGCAGGCGTCCAGCAGGGCCTCCATGAAACGGTCCTCGCAGATCACGGCCTGCTGGTCCAGGGGGAATTCGTGTTGCAGCCCGAGGTTTCTTTTCTGGCAGATCATGTGGGCCTGGTGCAGCAGTTCCTGCACGGCGGTCACGCGCTTCTCGTCGGAGAGGTGGCGCACATCCAGGCTGACGGTGACCTGTTCGGGGATCACGTTGCTGGTGTTGGGCCTCACCTCCACTTTGCCCACCGTGGCGACCAGACCGGGGTTGCTCAGGGCGTATTCCTCGGTCCAGCAGATGAATTCTGCCGCTCCAGTCAGGGCATCTTTGCGCAGGGGCATGGGGGTGGTTCCGGCGTGTCCAGCCTGACCCAGAAAAGTCAGGTTCAGGCGGCTCTGGCCGACAATCCCACTGACCACGCCCACAGGAAGGTTCTGGTCTGCCAGCACGGGTCCCTGTTCGATGTGGATTTCCAGGTACCCCAGCAGTTCTCTGGGTTCAAAAGCCTCAATGGGGATGCGGTTCTGGTCCAGGTCCCATTTGAAAAGGGTTTCTGACAGGCTCTGGTTTTCAAAGTCTTTTTTCTTGAGCCAGTCGGACTGGAAGGTGCCTGCCAGCACGCTTGATCCCAGAAAAGGCTGCTGAAACCTGACCCCTTCTTCCTCGCTGAAAGCCACGATTTCCAGGTGGTGCTGCAGGTCCTCTGCTCTGAAAAGCCCTGCCAGGGCAATGCCCATCAGGACACCCAGCGTGCCGTCATATTTGCCTGCATTTGGCACGGTGTCGATGTGGGAGGCCACCAGAAAGGTCCTGGCCTGCGGGTTCTTGCTGCGTTTGATGCCCCGCACGTTGCCGATGGGGTCAACGCGCACCTCCAGACCGGCTTCTTTCATCCAGTCTGTGAGGTAACGGTGGGCGGCACGGGTGGCGGAAGACAGAAACAACCGGTGAACCTGTCCCGGCACATCGGTGCAGTGGGACAGCAGTTCACAGCGTTTCAGCACCTGTTCGGTCAGGGTCCGGGCGTCCATGTCAGGCCAGAAGCTCGTAACCCGGCACGGTGAGGAAGTCGATCAGGGGGGTGGTGCAGGCCACTTTCCAGAACAGGTCTGCAGCTTTCTGGTACTTCTCCCCCAGTTTTTCGAGTTCTTCTTGCAGGATCTGCTGGGCCAGTTCTTGCGTCACGGTGCGCCCGTCTTCCAGTTGTGCCCCGTGCTGCATCCATTGCCAGACCTGCGTTCTGGAAATTTCTGCTGTGGCCGCGTCTTCCATCAGGTTGTTGATGGGTGCTGCTCCAGATCCTGAGAGCCAGAACCAGATGTACTGGATGCCCACATTGATGTTCTGCCTGAGCCCCTGTTCGGTGATGGTCCCTTCTGGAACGGTCAGCAAGTCCTGCACGGTGATCTGCGCTTCTGGAATCCTGGAAAGCTGGTTGGCTTCGGGCATCAGGCGGTCAAAGACCTCTTTTGCGATTTGCACCATGCCGGGGTGGGCCACCCAGGTGCCGTCGTGTCCGTCTCCGGCTTCGCGTTCTTTGTCCATACGCACCTGCTCGAAGGCTTTTTTATTGGCCTCCTCATCGTTTTTGACGGGAATGAAAGCACTCATGCCGCCAATGGCGTGTGCTCCCCGTTTGTGGCAGGTCTGAATGGCGAGCTTCGAGTAAGAGCGCATCATGTGGGCATTCATGGTGACCTTGCCCCGATCTGGCAAAATAAAGTCTTTTCTGGAGCGCAGTTTCTTGATCGCACTGAAGATGTAATCCCAGCGTCCGCAGTTCAGGCCTGCAGAGTGCTCGCGCAGTTCATACAGGATTTCCTCCATCTCGAAGGCAGCAGGGAGGGTTTCAATCAACACCGTGGCCCGGATAAATCCCCGTTCCAGCCCCAGCTGGTCCTCCGTAAACTTGAACACATCGTTCCACAATCTGGCTTCCAGGTGGCTTTCCATTTTGGGCAGGTAAAAGTAAGCTCCGGTGCCGTTTTTCTTCAGCTGCTCGTGGTTGTGAAAGATGTACAGCCCGAAATCAAACAGACTGGCCGAAACCTCGATGCCAAAGAACAGCAGGTGTTTCTCGTCCAGATGCCAGCCTCTGGGACGGACCAGCAGGGTGGCGATTTCATCGTTCAGGGTGTAGGTTTTGCCGGATCCTTCAAAGGAGATGGTTTTTGCAACAGCGTCTCTCAGATTGATCTGGCCCTGGATGCAGTTCTCCCAGGTGGGGCTGTTGGCATCTTCAAAATCGGCCATGAAGACTTTTGCGCCGCTGTTCAGCGCATTGATCACCATTTTGCGGTCCACGGGGCCAGTGATCTCCACCCGGCGGTCCTGCAAATCCTGCGGTGCCGGGCTGACCTTCCAGTCTGAGGTGCGGATGTGTTCGGTTTCGGGCAGGAAACCAAAGCTTTCTCCAGCGTCCAGTCGCAATTTGCGGTCTTCGCGTCTCTGCAGCAGGTCCAGCCTGCGGGCATTGAATTCCACATGCAGCTTCTGCAAAAATTCCAGGGCTTCGGGCGAAAGAATCTCACGGAAGGCTTCAGGTGCCTGGGCCAATAGGGTCATGGTTCCCCGTTTCTGGCTGGCGCAACTCCGACAGGTAACTGTAAATGCTTGCCCGTGAGAGGCCCAGCCGTTTTGCAACAATTGGAATGGCTTTTTGCAATTGAAACACGCCCCGCCGGTCCAGCAGGGCACACAGCCTCTGTTTCTCGGTTCTGGAAAGGCGTGCAAGGCTTATCCCGAGTCTACGTTCCTCTTCATCCAGAACACTGTGGACCGTCTCACTGACTTCCAGGGGAAAACTCTGGGTGCTGACGGGCTCCCCGCCACCCAGTTCTGTCAGTAAGGTTGCCGCAAGCCTGAGTTCGGTGACATCCAGGTTGATGCACACCGCCCCAAACACGTTTCCCTGTTCGTCCCGCACGGGCAGGGTGCTGGTTTTGATGATGCGGCCTTCTGCAGTGCGGTTCACCACGTTCAATCTGGGTTGTGCGGAATTGCCTTCCTGCATGATGGAAAGCACATTCGGACTGATGGGGCTTCCGATTTTGCGGTGGGTGACTTTTCCAGAGATGGCTTTAACGCTGTGCTCGGGATTGGCAAAATCATGCAACACCAGCTCAGCATGGCTTCCCAGCGTGAGGGTCAGTCCATCCAGCAGAGACTCCAGGGCAGCAAAAGCGGACTGATGGGCCGGATTTGTGGGTGCAGGATCTGGCTTGCGTGCCATGACGCAGTCTAAGGAGAGGGATGGCAGATTGTCAAATTTCTGGACAGGATGTCATGAGCGAGCAGAGGGCAAAAGCCGAGGGCCAAAAGCACAGCGCAGAAGGCTGAAAGCAGAAGGTGGCGACCCAGCGTGCAAAATTGCTTTTGCACACGTCGTGGGGTCAAGAAGGCACTCAGTCAGGATCAAGAAAAAGGCAGAAGGAAAGGTGCCTGCAAAAAGGCTGAGCTGGATGTTGTAAGAAAGGTGATGCCTCATCCAGAACCAAAAACCTGCATTCGGAATGCACAATATTTTATTCCTCCTTCATTCCGGTTTGTTAACATGAACAGATTCTCTGACCTGTCAGATCTGACCATTCGGGGTGGGATCCCTGTCAGGCCAGATCTGGCACAATAAACCAGAAGATTGGACCCAGAGACCTGAAACCAGGGCCAGCAAGGAGCAAGATGACCCTTCCCGATCCCCGCAGCCTCCAGTGCATCCTGCATGTGACTTCTTCCTTTGAACTGGAAGGCGTTCACTGGCTGACTGCACCCCAGCCACAGGTTCTGGAAACCTTGCGCACCCAGCTGCAAACCCACCCTGAGCCCCTTCCAGAGCAACTTGAGCTGGAGGGTCAACTTTTGCAGGTTTTTCGGGAGCCAGCAGCCTCAGGATGGCAGGTGCTGGTTTACCCGGTGCCCACAGCAGAAAAAGAGGAAGACGATGTGTTTTCACTGGCTTTCAAGCATGCCTCGATTGGCATGGCCCTGGTGAGCCCGGAGGGCCGCTGGCTGACCGTCAACGATGCCCTGTGCAAAATGCTGAAATACTCCCGAGCAGAGTTGCTGAAACGCACCTTTCAGGACATCACCCACCCGGATGATCTGGAAACCGATCTGGGCTATGTGAAGCTCCTGCTGGAAAAGAAAATCGACACCTACGAACTGATCAAGCGCTACATCACCCGGTTTGGTGAAATCTTGTGGATCAAACTCAATGTCTCCATGCTGACCAGAGCAGACGGCACCCCTGAAGCTTTTGTGGCCCAGATTCAGGATGTTTCTGAAACCCTGCGCTATCAGGACCATCTGGAAGGCATCAACACCGAACTGGAAAGCACGCACAAACTGGCCAGGGTGTCCAGTTTCAAGATTGATGTGCAGGCCAGGACCATCACTTTTTCCCGCTCCATCAAGGGACTGCTGGGGTATTATCCGGGGACCCTCTCGGTCAGTCAGCTCAGTGGCTGGTTCACACCAGAAAGTTATCAGGCCTTTCAGAAAAGCCTGGAGCAGTGCCTGCAAAGCAACAGGGAAACCGAGCAGGAGGTGGCTTTCCTGTCGCCAGCACAGCGCCGCTGGGTGTGCCGCATGTTTCCACGGCAGCAGCAGGGCAGCACGGAACTGCTGGGCATGGTGCAGGATGTCACAAAAGAACGCCAGCAGGAAGAGAAAATCCGCGATCTGGAGGCCCGCTGGCAACTGGTGGTGGAGAGCAACCAGGATGGCCTGTGGGACTGGGATGCCCGCTCTGAGCAGGTGTATTATTCTTCCCGCTGGAAGGAGATTCTGGGGTGCAGGCCCCAGGAACTTCCGGACACCGAAGAAGCCTGGCGTTCCAGGGTCCACCCGGAAGACCTGTCCCAGGTGGAAATCCTGTTTCAGCAGCACCTGGACGGCAAAACCGAGAATTACAATGCAGAGTACCGCATGCTGCACAAAAATGGCTTGTGGATCTGGATCAGCGAAAGGGGCAATGTGGTCTCCCGTTCCCCCCAGGGGAAACCCCTCCGGGTGGTGGGCACCATCCGGGATGTCACCCGCAGGCGGGCCTCTGAACAGGCTTTGCAGCAGGCCCAGAGGGATTTGCAGGCCACCATCGACCATGTGCCTGCCATGATGGGGTACTGGGACCGCAATTTGCAGATGCGTTTTGCCAATCAGGCTTACCTGGACTTCTTTCAGATGACCCTGGAAGAAATCCACGGAAAACCCATGCTGGACGTGATCGGAGAAGTCAATTATCAGCACAACCTGCCTCATGCCAGAAAAGCTTTGCAGGGAGAGGTGCAGCATTTCCAGCGGGACCTCATCACCCATGAGGGCACCCTGATGCACACCCAGGCCTCCTACATTCCAGATGTGCAGGACGGCGAGGTGCAGGGGTTTTTTGTGCTGTTCACCGATGTGACGCCCCTGGTGGGTTTGCAGAGACAGCTGCAGGAAAGCGAATCCCGTTACCGCCTGATTGCCCAGAACGCCACCGACATGATTTCCCTGCAGGCACCAGATGGGGTGTTCCGGTTTGTCTCTCCATACAGCCAGACCTTGCTGGGTTACACCAGTGAAGAACTGGTGGGCACGAAGGTGGATGACCTGATCTTTCCCGAAGACCGCCCCACCTTTGCTGCCCGGCAGGAATGGATGAAGGGCTCCGAGAAAATGCGGGTGTTTCAGTACCGACTGGTGCGCAAGGATGGCTCAACGGTGTGGGCAGAGACCAGTGCCCACCTGATCCGCGATCCCCTCACAGGACACATCATGGAAGTGCAGGCCAGCACCCGTGACATCTCCGAACGCAAGCAGGACGAGGCCCTTTTGCTGCAGGCCCTGGAATACTCCAATGCCCTGACCGAAATCTCCCGTCTCAGCGAAAGAAATGCTTTACCAGAAGAACTGGCCCGCGAAGCCCTGACCATCCTGGGGCAGGTGTGCCGGGTGGACTGGGCCGGGGTGGTCACGCTCAGCGGAACAGACATCAACACCTACACCTGCTGGCAAAGCCCTTTTGTTCCAGAGGATTTCCAGGCCCTGACCGACCAGCGTTCCCTGTCTCAGGCCAGTTTGCTGTGGCAGGTGATGGAACGCCAGCAGGCCATTTACGTGGACGATTACCTGCACCATGCCCAGGCTTTGCCAGAAGCCGTAGAGGTGGGGGTGCGTGCCACGGCCCTGCTCCCACTGGTGCGTCTGAACGAGCTGCAGGCTTTGTTTTTTGCCCTGAACCGCATGCACCAGATCAGCCCCTGGACCCCCCAGGACCGCGCCTTGCTGGAGGCTGCAGTGCGCAGCATCAACACCTCCATTGAGCGCCAGAAGTACACCCGTGAAATGGAGCATGCCGCCACCCGCGACAGCCTGACCGGGCTCCTCAACCGCCGCAGTTTCCATCAGGATTTGCAGGCCGAGATCAGCCGGGCAGAACGCCACCAGGATGGCTTTGGTCTGCTGAACATCGACCTGGACGGCCTGAAGAAAGTCAATGACCTGCAGGGACACTCCAGGGGAGACCAGCTGATTTCCAGCTTCGGACATGCCCTCAGGGCTGCCTGCCGCCGGGAAGACCGGGTGTACCGTCTGGGTGGCGATGAATACATGGTGATTCTGGCCTCCACCTCCGATCCGGGGGCGTTGCATGTGGTGGAACAGGCCGTGCAGGATTTGCAGCAGATGGGCTTTCCAGAGGCCGGAGCCAGTGTGGGGTTTGCGGCTTTCCCCAGGGACGGCAAGGATGCAGAAGCCCTGATGCACACCGCAGACGGGCGCATGTATGCCCACAAAAACCAGAAGAAACAGTCCCGCTGAACCACAAAGGGGGCAGCCTGCATGTTCTGGTGCTGAAAGCAAAAAAGACCTTCAAAATCCAGCAGCACATCTGCAGGTTATGTTTCATCAGATGGGTGCAAAAAGGCAGGGCTGAACAGGGATTTTTGTGGTAAATCTGCTTTTGTACGCACTTTTTGCTGTTGATGCTGGACCCTGAAAGGGTTCTGTTCTCAGGGAAGACCCTGGTGTGTTTTGAGCACGGCTGCGCTGGAATTTTCGCTTCATTTTGACATGTGGATTTTGCAGGGCATGGGTTAGAATTCCTTTGAGCAAACGTTTTCAAATCACTGTCTCACGCTGTCCCGCGCTGTCCCGGCGTTCCAGCACTGTTCCTGGCAGGTGACAGGGTTCAACCCTGCAGGTGCCTTGAAAGGCTGGCATTCTGGTCATCCCGTCCATTCTTCACAGCAGCAAACCCTTTCCTATCAGGGCTTGCTCTGGGGACTGCTGTCTGGACCGGGGCAGGGCAGGAAGTCCCCACAGCTCCACTTTTTCAGTTCCACAGGAGGACCCCATGAAACGCATCCTTGGTCTTTTCGTTGTGCTTGCGCTGGGCAATGCTGCCCAGGCCGCCACCCTCACCGTCAATTGCTTCTCCAACATGAACGTGTCCGTAGAAGCCGCCATTCCCCTCTGGAAAAAACTGCACCCCGATGTGGACATCAAGGTCAACACCCTGGCCTACGGCGACCACCACAACGCCCTCACCACCGCCCTGGCCACCGGAAGCGGAGCAGGAGATGTGGACTGTGTGGAAGTGGGTTTTGTCGCCAAATTTGGTGAATCCGGCGGTCTGGAAGACCTCCTGAAAGCCCCTTACAACGCCAAACAGTACCAGAGCAAAGTGACGGCCTATGCGTGGGCGCAATCCACCAACCCGGATGGCGGTCTGTACGTGTTTCCTGCAGACATTGCCCCTGGCACCCTGTTCTACCGGGAAGATGTGCTGAAAAAAGCGGGCGTGTCTGCCGCCAGCCTGACCAAGAGCTGGGAAAGCTACATCGCTGCAGGCAAGAAAATCAAAGAGAAAACCGGTGCATACCTGCTGCACAACGCTGGCTTTGTGGCCCAGGCCTACATCCGCGCCAAAGTGCCTGCGGGTGAAAGCCTGTTCTTTGACACCAAAGGCCAGCCTGTCCTGAACAGCGCCCGTTTCGTGCAGGCCATCACCCTGGCCAAACAGGTGCGGGATGCCAGACTGGATGCCAACATTGCAGAGTGGAGCCCCGAGTGGACCGATGGACTCAACAAAGGCAGAATCGCCACCCAGCCTTTCGGGGCCTGGTTTGAAGGCACCATGCGCAGCATGATCCCAGAAACCGCAGGCAAATGGCGCTCTGTGGACCTGCCAGAGAAAAGCTACGCCACCTGGGGCGGAAGCTTCATGGCCATTCCCAAACAGAGCAAGCAAAAAGAGCTGGCCTGGGAATTCCTCAAGTTCTTCGCCCTGAACAAAGAGGTGCAGCTGAATTCCTTCCGGGTCAACAGCTCCCTGCCCTCCCTCAAAGCAGCCCAGAGCGACGCCCTGTTCAAGCAGCCCGTGGAGTTCCTGGGGGGTCAGGTTGCCCGTCCCATGTGGGTGCGCGCTGCCAACAAGGTCAAAGGCATTGAGTCCAACCGCCTGGAATCCGTGGCCACCGACGCTTTCGCTGCAGCCCTGGACAGGGTGCTGAACAACAACGTCGCCATCAAGACCGCGCTGGATGAAGCCCAGTCCACCGTGGCCCGCCGCCTGAACCGCTGATTTTTGTTCCCAGAAAGGCCAGCATGCATGCTGGCCTTTCTGTTTTCATTTCACCCCGCTGAATTCCAGCACTTTCCTGACCGTTTTGTCATCCACGATCAATTCGGACATCAGGCCCCCTCTTAAAGCGCCCCACAGTGCCAGGGCTTTGCTGACCCCGGCCACGATGCACACGGCCCCTTTGCGGTTCTTGAACAGGCCCAGATCAGGACCGCTGGCCCTTCTGTTCAGTGGAATGCCATCAAAACTGCCATCCTCCCGAAAAAACACCGTGGCGATGTCTCCCACCACCTGCATGTTCTGCATCTCCTGCAGGTCCTCAGGGTCCAGGTAGGGTGCAGCGTGCACGTAACTGGGCACACTGGCTTTTGCACTTCCCACCGAATACAGCAGCAAATCTGCTTTCTGCTGCAAATCCAGCACCCTCTGGATGCTGCGCTCTTTCCAGAGGGCGGTTTTGGTTTCCGGGTGGTCAAAAAAAGCAGGCACCGGAAAGGGATTCAGGGCCGCCTGAAAGCTGTCCCCGAACCTTTGCAGCAAACCCAATGCATGGTCACTGATGAAATTGCTGGGGTTCCCAGACCCATTCAGTTGCACCAGTTTTACGCCAGGGGTGGGTCTGGGCTGCAGGTGCTGTGACAGCAAATTCAGGGTGGTGCCCCAGGCCAGTCCCACCGTCATTCCAGGTTGAATCAGGGTGGCTGCATGGTGGGCCGCATACACCGCAACCCGCTGCATGCACTCTGCTTCCGTAGCGTTTTCCGGGGTCAGCACCACATGCACCCGGTCCAGCTGAAAATGCTCGGTCAGGAGGCTTTCCAGAGAACGGCTGGATTCCTGCGGGTCATGAATGCGGATTTCCACCAGCCCAGTTTTGCGGGCATGGGTGAGCAGGCGGCTGACCTTGGGCCGGGACAGCCCCAGTTCTGCAGCAATTTTTTCGGTGGTGAGGTTCTGGTGGTAGTACAGGCGGGCCACCTGTACCGCCAGTGCGTCCGTGCTGGGCATGGCTTCACTGTAACGGGTTTTGGAGGGAGCGGTCAGCAATCAGCAAAAGCCATGCTTTCTCTGGAAAATGCTTTTTGCGCTCGGCTCTTGGCTTCACAACTGCGAGGCCGGAAGCGGCCTCGAAAAGTAATACCCCTGCGCCTCGCTGCACCCCAGGCTTTGCAAATATTCCTGCTGAAAGATGGTTTCCACCCCTTCGGCAATCACGTTCAGACCGAGGCTCTGGGCCATCAGGATGATGGTTTTCACCAGGGGCGCTTCCTGGGCGTCTTTCTGGATGGTGTTCACAAAAGAACGGTCGATTTTCAGGGTGTCGATGGGGAGTTCCTGCAGATACTTCAGGGAGGAGTACCCGGTCCCGAAGTCATCGATGGACACCCTCACCCCCAATTCCCGCAGTTCGGTCAGGCGTTCGGTGACCATTTTCACGTCGTGCATCACCACACTCTCGGTGACCTCCAGTTCCAGCCATTCCACCCCCAGACCGCTTTCGTGCAGGGCGCTTTTCACGGTGTCCACAAAGTTGGAGGTGGCGAACTGGATCATGGAGATGTTGACGGCCACCCGCACAGCCCTGCGTCCTGCGCGTTGCCATTCGGCATTCTGGCGGCAGGCCTCATGGATCACCCAGGCCCCCAGAGCCGTGATCAAACCAGATTCCTCTGCCACTGGAATGAAACGGTCTGGCGGGATGAACCCCCGTTCTGGATGGATCCAGCGCAAAAGCGCTTCATGACCGATGGTCTGCAGGGTTTGCAGGTCTATGATTGGCTGGTAATACAGCTGCAGCTCCTGGCGTTGCATTGCGTACCGCAGGTCGGTTTCCAGAGACAGGCGTTCACGGGCTTTTTCGGCCAGTTCGGGGGTGAAACTTCGGATGTCGTTCTTGCCTGAAGCCTTGGCCCGGTACATGGCGGTGTCGGCGTGCTTTAAGAGGGTGTTCACGTCGGTGCCGTTGTCGGGGTACACGCTGATCCCAATGCTCGCGGAGATGAACAGCTCATGCATGTTGATGTGGAAGGGCATCTTCAGCAAATCCAGAAATTT
Source organism: Deinococcus roseus (assembly GCF_014646895.1). Classification (NCBI taxonomy): domain Bacteria; kingdom Thermotogati; phylum Deinococcota; class Deinococci; order Deinococcales; family Deinococcaceae; genus Deinococcus; species Deinococcus roseus. Next base: position 53,091 of record NZ_BMOD01000009.1, on the reverse strand, counting down.
CTGCGCCACCTGCACGGCATCTGCCGGGTCGCGCAGGTCGTTGAGGATCATGGCAAATTCATCTCCGCCCATGCGGGCAAAAGAATCACTTTCCCGGGTTCTCTCTTTGAAACGCCCGGAGAGGGTGTGCAGCAGCAAATCCCCAATGTGGTGCCCCAGGGTGTCGTTGACATTCTTGAAGCCGTCCAGGTCAATGAACAGCAGGGCCAGTTTGGTGTCCAGCCTTTTGGCACGGGCAATGGCCTGTTTGAGTTGCTCTTCAAACAGCAGGCGGTTGGGCAGGCTGGTCAGGGGATCATGGTAAGCGAGGTGCTGGATCTGGTTGATCAGTTTGCGCTGGGCCAGCGCAATGGCCACCTGGTTGGCGATGCTCATCATCCAGTCCACATCGGCTTCAGAGAAATCCGGGTCGTCCAGGTTGTTGAGGGCGGTCAGGGTGCCAATGGGTTTCCCCTGGTAGATCAGGGGGGCCACAATCAGGGAACCGATGTCGTTGGAGGAACGGTGCTGCTGGACCTGGGGGCCTTCCCGTTCATCGGCCTGGCCTTTTAAGGAAAGGGTGGGGCGGTGCTGCTTCAGGGTCCATCCGGTCAGACCAGACATCAATTCTGGAAAGGAAATCATGGGCAGGGGAGAGGCGTCCCTGGCAGTGCTGGCGGCATATTCCACCTGCTCCTGCTCGAAATCCATGATGTAGATCAGGCACCAGCGGGCAGGAAGCGCCTGCATCACGCTCTGGCAGATCTGTTCCAGCAGGGTTTCCTGGCTTCCGGTGTGGTGCAGGGTCTGGCTGACCTGATAGAGCGCATGTGCCCGGGTCAGATCCAGTTTGGTTCTTTCGTGCAGCTCGGCGTTCTCAATGGCAATTCCGAGCTGCTCTGCCACCCGCTGCATCAGAGAGAGGTCCTGGTTGTCCAGAACGCGGTCCTCGCTCTCGATGACCAGTGCCCCCAGTACCCGGCTTCCCGAGAAAACCGGCACACTGACACATGATGTGACCCCTGGCATGGCAGCGGTGTAATTGCTGCTGGTGCTGACATCCTGAATCAGCAAAGGCCGACGGGTGCGAATGGTGTACCCAGAAGCACTTCCCTCAGAAGCAACAGTCAGGGGCAGATCTGCATAGCCCCGGTAAGCCACCCGCACCACCCGGTCTCCTTCGGGCACGGTCATGATCACCAGTGCGTACCCCAGCTGATCGGAGATGGCATCCACCACCGCGTCATAGAGCATGGCCAGGTCCAGTTTGTTGGCAATGGCGGCCTGCACCCGGTCCAGCAGGGTGAGTTCTCTGGTCTTGCGGTGCGCCTCCTGCCAGAGCTGCCGGTACTGCTCCTCGCGGGTTTTGAGGGCTTCTTCGGTGGCCCTCAGGTGGGTCAGGTCAGAAGTGACCCCCAGCACGTAATCCAGAGGCTGGTCCTGGCTGTACAGCGGCTGTTTGGTGGTGTACAGCCAGCGTTTCTGCCCATCCGGTCCCACCACAAAGTACGGTGGAAACTGCCTGCGCTGGTGGGTTTTGAGGATTTCCCGGTCCTGGGCTTCAAAACGTTCCACCTCTGCTGCATTGGGATTGATTTCGCGGATGGTCTTGCCCAGCATGGCTTCGGGTTCCTGGTGGTACAGGTCGGCCATGGCCTGATTGACCAGGGTAAAGCGGCCTTCCCTGTCTTTCACAAAGATCAGGCTGGGATCGCTGTCCAGGATGTTTCTCAGGAAGGCATGCTGCTGTTCGAGTTCCCGCTCCATGCTTCTTTCACGGGTGACTTCGTGGGCATAGCTGAAGGTGCCCCAGGGTGCTCCATCCGGGTCACGCAAAATCAGGCGGGTGGCGCACACCGCGTAGTCTTTGCCCTGCAAGGTGACCTGCAGTTCGGTCAGCAGCTCTGATCTGGAGGGGTGGTTTTGAACATCCAGCACAGGAAGGTGGGCCAGAGGATTGATCAACCCCAGTTCCTGGTCTGAATGGCCCACAAAGGTTTCTGCTGGCCTGTTCTGGGCACGGGCATAGGCAGAACTCACCCGCACGTGTTTGCCTTGGAGGTCATGGATCACAAGCCAGTCCGGGGTCAGGTCAAAAAAAGTCCCGAGCAGTGTGTTCGCATGCATGTTTTCCATTATGTCAGCATTGCTCTCTCAGAAAGATTTCTGATGCCTGAATTTCCCTGTGATTCCCCAGGTTTTTGCTCAGGGAAATCCCTTATTCGAGCCAGGTTGGCTTCCTCCAACTTTTGGATGAGGAAAGGCTTCCTCCCATTTCTTACAGTGATCTCATGAACGCAAGATCCCTCTGGACCTCATGCACAACGCAAGGAGAACGCCCATGACTGCATTGACTTCCATTGCACCTTCCCGGACCCTCAAAGCGGTCACCTTTGGAGCTTTGCTGCTGGTTCTGGTGGCCGTGATTGGACTGGTGGTGGACCCCAGACAGATTCTGGGTGTGCCTGCCTGGAGCAAAACCCTCAAATTTGCCATTTCCACCTTTCTTTATGCATTTACCCTCAACTGGGTGGTTTCGGTGCTGCCCCCGAAAGCCAGAATCATCCGGGGCATCTTCAAAACCACCAATGGCATCCTGATTGCAGAAGTGCTGCTGATCCTGCTGCAGACCATTCGGGGGGTGCCTTCCCACTTCAACAGTGCCACCTCCTTTGACACCCTGGTGTGGGGGGCCATGGGCGCAATGATCTCGGTGTTCTGGGTGCTGACTTTTGTGGCCACTGTGCTGGTGCTGTTCCAGAAAACCGCGAGTCCGCTGATCACCTGGAGCATCCGTCTGGGCCTGATTCTTTCGCTGGTGGGCTTCATGGAAGGCTACCTGATGGCCTCCCCCAACCCCATGCAGCAGGCCGTCCTGGAAGCCGGGCAGAAACTGGATCTGATTGGCGCACACACCGTGGGTGTCCTGAAAGATGGCGGTCCTGGCATCCCCTTGATTGGCTGGAGCACCGAACACGGCGATCTGCGCATTGGGCACTTCGTGGGCACCCACGCCCTGCAATTCATGCCCCTGCTGGCTTTCTTTCTGCTGGGCCTCAGAAACCGCTGGCTGACCGAACGCAAACGCATCCAGCTTCTCTGGATTGGAGCCGCAGGATACCTGGGTGTGGTGGGATGGCTGGTCTGGCAGGCCCTGCGCGATGAATCCATCCTGCATCCTGGCACCACCACTTTGCTTTCTGGAGCAGGATTGCTGGCAGGCATTGGGATTCTGGTGGCAGGGGTGCTGGTGTCTGCCCGCAGCCAGCACCAGACCGGGAAAGCGCTGGGTACGGATTAATAAAGCACTCAAAACAACATTTCCAACTCAAACAGACAGACCCCAGGAGGACCGGACCCCCGGTCCTCTGATCTTTTCATCTTGCAATGAGCACATCCACCCCGGAAGCATGGCTGACCTGATCACCTGTACTGCCCGAAAAAGCGGCTCCCAGTGCGGTCAGGTGCCTTCTGCCCATCACAATCAGGTCTGCGCCAGTTTGCTGGGCAATTTGCAAGATGGCCTCTGCAGCATTCACCGATTGGATCAGGTGCCCACGGGCCTGGATGCCTTGCTGCTGGGTATCTTGCAGCACCCGGTTTAGCACGGTCTGTCTTTCCTGCAAAAGGGTGTCTGTGGCCTGGGCTTCTAAGGGTTCACTGCCAGGCAGGGCAATGGCCATTTGCACCAGGGGGCCGCCCATCAGAGGAGCCACCACCACCACTTCTAAAGGGACCTGAAATTGCTTTGCCAGATGCATGGCCCGCTGTTCTGCGACCTGTGAATGGGATGCACCACCTGTCGCCACCAGAATCCGACTGTAGGGGCTGGAGAGGTCTTGAGAGTGTGTCATGTTTCCATTCTATGCTTTTGTTCCAGAGTAAAATGTTCCATATGGAAATAAATCCCCTGCAAGACCCCGTCACCCTGATCCGCCACATCAACGGGGTGTCACGGGCCATTCAGGCACTGGTTGGGCCTGTGCTGGAAAAGGAACTCAGCCTGCACTACAAGGAACTTCTGGTGCTGAGGGTGGTCTCTGGCGGTCTGCAACACCCCGGCCAGATCAGCGAGCACCTGAGTTTGCCTGCCCCCACCACCACACGCCTGCTGGACAGCCTGATTGAAGCAGGCCACCTGCGCCGCGAACTGGACCCCCAGGACCGCCGCAAACTGCAGATCCACCTCACCGATCAGGGGAGAAGCACCTTACAAACCGCCCTCAATCTGGCCCGCACCCTGATTCAGGACAAATTCAATCCTGTCCCCTCAGACTTCATCACGGAGGCCATTGGCACCCTGCAGAAACTGGAAGATTACCTGGGCATGGAGATCAAGCCATGACCCAGATGACCCAGCCCGAAATGACCCAGCAGGAGAAAATGCTGGCCTTCAGTGGCGTGATGCTGGTGCTGTTCCTCTCATCGCTGAACATGACCGTGGTGGGAACGGCCCTCCCCAGAATCATTGCAGAACTGGGCGGCCTCAACCTGTACACCTGGGCTTTCACGGGTTACACGCTGGCCTCCACGGTCAGCACCCCCATTTATGGCAAGCTCAGTGACATTTACGGTCGCAAGGGGATTTTGCTGTTCGGGATTGTGCTTTTTGCACTCAGCTCCACCCTGGGCGGTTTCAGCCAGAACATGGGAGAACTGATCCTGTTCAGAACCCTGCAAGGGCTGGGGGGTGGTGCCCTGATGAGCATGGCCTTCGCCAGCATCGCAGACATTTTTACCCCTCTGGAACGCGGAAAATACCAGGGTCTGAACGGAGCCGTGTTCGGGATTTCCAGCGTGGTCGGGCCACTGGTCGGGGGCTTTCTGACCGATCACCTGTCCTGGCGCTGGGTGTTCTTCGTGAATTTGCCTTTTGCACTGCTGGCTTTCGGGTTCATCTGGCGCTTTCTGAAATCCAGTGCTCCCAGACAGAAAGCACAGGTGGATTACCTGGGAGCAGCCCTGCTCATCCTGTTCACAGTGCCCTTGCTTCTGGCCCTCACCTGGGGCGGCAACACCTATGCCTGGGGCTCCTGGCAGACCCTCTCTTTGTTTGCCTTTTCTGTGGTGATGCTGCTGGTGTTCATCTGGTGGCAGGGGAGGGCACCGAGTCCCATCCTGCAACTCAGCCTCTTCAAAAACAAAACCTTCACCATCTCCAACATTGCAGGTTTCATGGGTCTGGCAGGCATGTACAGCGCCATTTTGTATCTGCCCCTGTTCATGCAGGGTGTGAAGGGGGTGTCTGCTGCGAATTCTGGTCTGGTGCTCTCTCCCATGATGCTGGGACTGGTGATCACCTCCACCCTGGCTGGATTTGCCGTCTCAAGAACTGGAAGGTACAAACCTTTCATTCTGGGCGGTCTGGGCATCATGGCACTCGCTTTGCTGTACGGAACGACCCTGAGCCCCCACACCACCACCCTGACCGTGACCCTCTTGATGGTGGTGCTGGGTCTGGGCATTGGCCCCACCAACAGCCTGTTCACCATTGCCGTGCAAAGCACCACCCCCAGAGAAAACCTGGGCATGGCCACCAGTGCCAACCAGTTTTTCCGCAGCATGGGAAGCACCATCGGAGCGGCGCTCTTTGGGGCCATTCAGTCTGCAGATTTGCACAAAGTGATGGATCAGCTTCCAGAGCAGGCCAGCAAACTGCCTGAAAAGCTCGCCTCTGCAGTCATGAATCCCAACCTGCTCAGCAACCCTGAAGCGCTGGCCAAAGTGGAACCCCTGGTGGTCTCGGTGGTGGGTCAGCAAGGCTTTGATGCCATCCTGCACACCATGCGCAGTGCACTGTCTCAGGCGGTGGACCATGTGTTCCTGCTGGCAGCACTGTTTGCAGGGATCGGGTTTATTGTTTCTGCAGGGTTGCCTGATTTGAGGTTGACCCGTGAGGTGAAAGCTCCCACCAAGGTGGCGGGTTCGGGGAACGATTGAAAGGTGAAAAAGGGTCTGTGAAGAATGGCCTAAAATAAACGGATGCAAACCTCCCGGTTGGAAACCGGGAGGTTCTTGTGGGAGAGTGAGTAACTTTTTTTATTCAGACTTTAAATGATATTTACCAGTTTCAAAGTCAATACAAAACAACCAGGTCCTCGTTTTGCTGTTTGTTTGATTGACCCTATTCTTAAGACTTCTGATATAAAAATCAATTCGATCTCTGGTGACATTGTCAAGTAAAATCATCCTGTCGAACTCGATTCCATCATTGAAACATACAATTTCTTGAACAGGAGTATTTTCAATATCCAGCTCTATGGTTCTGCCAAATTCATCAATGAATGAATCTCGATATGTTTTTATTATGGTCGTTACTGCCCTTTTATTGAATCCATCATAGGTCATGTCTTCAGGGTCAAGAAAATCCTCTTTGCTCATTGCGACCATTGTACCTGACCATCAATGCAGCAGAGACCGGTTCAACTCCTGATACAGCCCGCGTGTCTGACTGGATGGTCTCAAACCCAGGTCCTGCAAAGCTTCTTCGCAACGCTGGTAACTGCGGTGCAGCACGTCCATCTGGCCTTGCAGGTGGGCAGAGCGCATCAGGAGGCGGGTGGCATCTTCGGAGGCTTTTTCCAGCATCAGGGCACGTTCGGCCAGGGTGCCAGCCTGCAAGGGGTTCTGGTTCAGGATTTTCTCTCCGGCCTGCACCAGTGCGCGTTCCAGACGGGTGCGGTACAGCACACGCTGGTCTTCCAGGGGGGCAAGGTCAAACTGGGTGCTCAGGTTGAGGGGCAAGTCCAGCAACTCCTGGGCACTGGCAGGGCGTTGCAGCAGTTTCAGGGCTTCCCAGAGGTCCACATGCAAATCCGGGCTGGGTTTGAGCCTCAGCACATCGCTGCGTTCCAGAAAGTACCCTTTGGCCTCCTCGCCTTCCAGCACCTGTCCCAGAGCGTGCAGCACGATCCTGAAGTTGCGTTCTGCAATTTCAGGGGATTCTTCGGGGTAAAGGGTGTCAATGGCGACATCCCGCACCAGACCTTCCGGGTGAACCACCAGCAAGGCCAGCAAATCCCGGGCTTTTGCCCGTCCCCAGTCTTCCACACCTCCCTGGTCCCGGAACAGTTTGAGGGGACCCAGCAGTTCAATTCTGAGGCGGTAACCAGGGTGTTTGTCAGGGAGGCTGGAGTAGCCCAGTTGTGCGGCCAGATGGTCCAGATAATGGGCATGTTGTGGACTGTGGGCTTTCAGGGAAATCAGGGTTTGCATGCGCTCTGAAGGGTTCTCGAAAGGACAGAACAGGGAAGGTTTCAGCAGCAGGAAACTGTAATCCTGGCTTTGCACCCCTTGCAGGAAGTGCTGGGCCAGTGCTGGCTCCGGGGTTTGCAGGTAAGACAGGAAATCATGGAGGCATTGCAGAAAAGGATCAGAGAGGTCCTGCAGTGCACTGGCCGCTTCTTTGAGGGCCAGTCTGGATTTCTGGGTGCTGGAACGGTGCAGCCCATAAGCGTGCATCAGGTGCAGCAGGGCGCACATCCACCTGTCCCCGGAGTCCTGCAGCACCCGACTGGCTTTTTCGGCGTGTTCTTCACCCCGTCCGTACAGTCGGGCGTCCAGGTGGGCCAGTCCCATCTGTGCCTCGATCAGCAGTCTGGGGGCCATGGTGAATTGACCGTGCTCTAAAGATTGCAGGTAAGCGTTTCTGGCTTCCTCAAACTGACCAGAGCAAATCAGGGCGTGTCCCAGACGTGCATCTGCCAGGGACAGACTGAAGGGACTGACCAGCCTTTCGCTTTCCCGGATGCCTTCTCTGGCATTTTGCACGGCTTCTTCAGGATGGCCCAGAAAAGCATGCAGCAAACTGGAGAGCAGCAAACCTTCCCGGTGCCCGGAAGCCAGTCTGGGATGTCCCTTTTCCCCTCTGGAAGCGTGGGTGGCAGCATGCAGCGCTTCCCGCAGTTGACCAGAGCGCAAGTGCAAACGGGCTGAACTGGGAAGGTGCTCCGTGTGGGTTCGGGCCTCCTCCAGTTGCCCCTGGTTCAGGCTGTTTTCGGTGTGCATGGCGGCTCTGCGGGTTTGCTGCTCAGGGGTGCAGGGCAAGTGTGCGGCCTGTTCCAGCAATGGCACGGCCTGCAAGGGACTCACTGTATCCAGGTACACCTGCGCTTCTCCCAGCAAGGCTTCCACTTCCGGTCCCTGACGGTAGGCAGCAATGGCCTCCGGATAGCGGCAGGCATGCCTGAGCACATCTCCCTGCAGGATGTTCAGGTAGGGGTGTTCTGGCAGCAGGTCCGAGAGCAAATTCAGTGCCCGCCCCACCAGACGGATGCGCCCTTCTGAAAGCCAGCGTTTGCCGTGGGTTTCCAGCAGTTCCGCAGCCCTCTGCAGGTTCCCAGCAAGCAGGTGGGCGTTCAGGGCATTGCGGAACCTCTGGCGCTTCTCGTAAGCGAGGGCTCCTCTGGAGGCAATGTGCTGCTGTTCCTCTTCAGGCAGGGTGTTTCTCAGGTGGGTCCTGAGCAGGGGATGGGCGTGGTAGGCTCCGCTGGCATCTCTGGACAGAAACGTCCCGGAGCGGGTGAGGGTTTCCAGATGGGTTCTGGACAGCGGTTCTTCCAGGGCTTCTTCCATGATTTCAGGGGTGAGCACTTCAAAAACACTGCTGCGCCTGAGGAAACTCTGCACAGCGGGTTCCAGAGGTTCCAGCACCTCCTGGGCCACATAAGCAAAAAGCTCTCCCAGGCCTGCCCCGCGCAATTCCAGATCTTCCAGGGTTCTGGGGGTCACCCTTCCGCTGGCCAGGGCCTGCACCAGATAACGGGTGGCGATGGGCCAGCCTTCTGTCACATTCAGGCAAAGCTGGATTTCAGCAGGGGAGAGGGTCACCTGTGCCCGGACCAGCAGGCTTTCAAACTCTGAGGCTGTGAAACCCAGTTCGTTGGAACTGACCACCCCCAGGTCTCCAGAAGCCCTTGCACGCACCAGTTCAGGCAGGTGCAGGGGTCTGCGGGTGCCCAGCACCACCCGGACCTGCTCCAGGAGTTTCCCCACCAGACCATGCAAAGGGCTTTCTGGCAGGTGCTGCGCTTCATCGATGATCAGCAGGATGTCGTGTTGCAAGAGCGTGTCAATCAGGGCGTCCAGCATCCTGCTGATGGGCGCTTGCACGTCCAGCAAATGAATCAGCCGGTCTGCCAACCCCAGGCGTTCCAGCCCCAGGGTCAATGCCCCCAGCAGTTGAACAGGCTGCAGGTCTTCGGCGTCCATGCTGTACCACAAACACTTCTGGGCATGGTACAGCCGGTACAGCACACTGGTTTTGCCGTATCCTGCCGGAGCCTGCACCACACACAACCGGGAAGACGTGATGTCCTGCAGCAGGTGCGGACGGTCCATCACCCCGCGCAACTGGGGCGGACGGGTGCGGTGTTCAGAGATCTGCTCACGCCACATGGGTTTACCTTGCAGTCCAGCCGAGGTCCAGGTTCAGCACCGATCCAGTCATGCCCCAGGCCGATTTAGAGGCAACATAAGACACCAGTGCTGCCACATCTTCAGGTTCCAGCAGCTTTTTGATGGCGGCAGGTTCCAGCATGACCTTTGCAATGACCTCCTCGATGGGAATGTTGCGGGTCTGGGCCTGCGCTTCAAGTTGCCGGTCCACCAGGGGGGTCCTCACGTAGGCAGGACAAATGGCATTCACGGTGATGCCTGTTGCCGCCCCTTCCAGTGCAGCGGTGCGTGTGAACCCGATCAGGCCGTGCTTGGCACTGATGTAGGCACTCTTGAATGGACTCGCCACCTGACCATGCACCGAGGCAATGTTGATGATGCGCCCCTGACCAGAGCGTCCCAGCAGCTCCCAGGCGTAGCGGGACAGCAAGAAAGGAGCCGTCAGCATCACGTGCAGCATGGTGTCCCAGGTGTCCTCCGGGAAGTCTGCAATGGGGCTGATGTGTTGAAAACCAGCGTTGTTGACCAGCACATCCAGCCCACCCAGCCTGGCTTCGATGCGTTCAATGGCCTGCTTGCAATGGGCACGCTTCGACAGATCTGCAGCAATGAACAGCACCTGTTCTTCATCTGCAACCTGACGGTTGTGGTCGGAGTCCAGGTCCAGGGCAGCCACCGTCAGGCCGTCCTGTTTCAGGCGGCGAACAATGCCCAGTCCGATGCCACTGGTGCCACCAGTGACCAGTGCGATGGGGTTTGACATGCCTTCATTTTATCCAGTGATCTGCACACTGGGGTTACACCTGGGTCAGCAATTGCCACAAGGTGCCAGAGGTGGTTCACTTTGTGCAGAAGCTGCAGGAGGAGCAGATTTGAAGGCTGGATCAGCCAGGACCGTCTGGGTGCCCAGTGCCATAAGCACACCCACCAGCAGAAGCATTTTTCTTTTCATAAATTCAGCTTAGATGATGGATCAGGGATTTCCCATAGATGTTCCTTGCCAGAACCTTCATCTTTCAGCACATTCTTCCAGAATTGCAACCTGGACTGAAACACCACTGGAGGACATCCCAGTTTTTGCAGCACCTGTTGATGGATTTTCAGAAGGGACAGGTCGGCGCGGTGCTGGTTCTGTTGAAGGTGGTGGTTCAATTGCACTGCAGGATAACCCTCCACAGGCCTGTTTTCAAACCAGGCGTTCTGGCTGTCCACCAGAAGACACTTTTGCGCTGCCAGTGCCATCTGGGGAAGTTCTGCCAGCAGGCAGGTGGCATAAGGGGCAAAACAGGACATCCACCCTGCAACCCAGGTCTGGGTTTTTTCGGAGAGCCGGGGCCAGCATTCGAGAAAAGCCATGTGGTGGTTTTTCAAAGCCAGCTCACCTGCTGGGGTCAAGGTTTTTTGCTGGATGTGGGCTTCCAGATGGGTGGCATGACCCAGGGCAACAAGTTGTGGGATGCCATGGACTGGAGGTTCTGCTCCCTGAGAGAGCCATTCCCTGGGAGGAAGCTGGCCACAAAGTCCCAGAGCCAAAATGGTGTAGATGTGCAACATGTGCCGCACAATCTCATTGGTTTCGAGGCTGTTTTGCAACTCTTGCAGGGCTGGCAATTCTTGCATCAGGTCTTGTTGCAGAGGATCCAGGGGAATTTGCATCAGCGCCAAGTCAAAACGGATTTTCATGCTTTGCAAAAGCTGCATGGCCTGTCCAATCCGATCCAGATGAACATCACTGGGGTACAGTGGGGGTTCACCATCATGGGGTTCCAGACGGGCCAGACGCAGGGCATGGCTTCCCCAGGCAGCCAGTCCCACGTCTGGCAGATCAAGCATCCAGTGCAGCAAGGTCAGGTAAGACATGCTGTACGTTGCCACAGTTGTGGAGGCAGGAACATCTTTCAGCACCTGCCTGTAGGTGGCTGCGGCCCGTTCCAGATGGTTGTTGAAAAGGTCCCGTCGGGCAAATTCCATCACAGCCACACTGCGGGTGAGGTGGTCTCCAAGCATTTCGGAGAAGCGGATGGCTTCTGAGAATTCACGCTCTGCCGAGTCCATCATGTTGAGGGTCACAAAGGCCACCCCACGCACAATGTGCAAACGGGCTTTGGCTTCCATGTTGGTGGGCCTGGAGTTGATGGGCCACGTGACGGAGTGGCGGGTGATCAACCTCCTGAGGTTTTCCTCACCCCCAAGCTGTACCCATTGAACGGTGTACCACGCCAGACACAGAGGTTCAGACAGATGGGGTTGCAACATCTGCACAGCTTCATCGTTGCGACCCAGCCGATACAAAATCCGGGCTTTGCGGGCTTCGCGAATGGGATGGAACGGTACTTCTTCCAGGGCAGCCAGAAGTTCAGGCAGGCACTCTTGCTGTTCGCACTGCAGGTACAGGTTCAGGTATTCCACTGGGGAGTGAATGAGCTGACTCAGTTGCCCGGCAGAAGGAAGTCGCATGGGTTCCTTCAATGTAACAAATGGGAATGAAAAAATCCGTGGATGAAGGAACGCTTCAGGTTCAGATGTGCGAAGCATCGCATTCAGGTTTTCGTGTCGCTTTTGAAACATGGTTCCAGCGTGATTCCTTTTGCTGGCCTGCACAGGTTCTGAAGCAGGCGTTTCCTGGCTGCCCGAATGCTCCAGAGATTAAAAATAAAAAAAATCTCGTTTGGTGCGTCAAAAAACCTCTCAATTTTATCTGGGTTTTGATCCCAACAGGTGAACCATTTCCCAATCATGGCCCTCCAGATACCTTATACCCAGGCCCGAAGGTCTGGTTGCAAAAACCTTCAGGGAAAGTCTTTTGCTGCTCAGGCAGCACCATGCACATTCATCCCCACAGTTACAGTGTCCAGCTGCACAGCAGGTGGATGCCTGGCCCTCTATTCCAGCCTTTCCAGCGCAAGGAGAACCGACATGACCACCCCCATGACCACCCCCATGACCCCCGATGCCATCGCTTACCTGATTTCCCAGTTTGACGGACAGGTGCTGCTTCCCCACTCAGAAGGTTTTGAAGCCGCCAGTCGCATCTGGAATGCAGCCGAACAACAAACCCCAGCCCTGATTGTGCGCCCCATCACCAGTGAAAGCGTGGCACTTGCCCTGCGTTTTGCTCTGGGACAGGGTCTTGCGGTGGCCGTGCGCAGTGGCAGCCACAGCCCTGCAGGATTTGGCAGCATCCGGGATGGCCTGGTCATCGACACTTCCAGCCTGAGGGCTTTTGAAGTGGATGCAGACACCCGTCGGGTGGTGCTGGGTGCAGGCTGGACCTGGGGAGAAGTGGCAAACCAGCTTCATCCTTACAACCTCGCCATCACTGCAGGAGACACGGGCAGTGTGGGTGTGGCCGGACTGGCCCAGGGTGGAGGCATCGGCTGGATGGCCCGCAAATACGGTCTGAATGTGGACCAGCTTCTCTCCGTGGAAATCGTCACGGCCAGCGGAGAACTGCTGCGCGCCTCTGCCACCGAAAACAGCGAGCTGTTCTGGGGCATCAAAGGGGCAGGCACCAACTTCGGAATCATCACCCGACTGGAATACCAGGCCCACGAGGGCGGCATGATTTACGGCGGTGTGGTCTTCTATTCTGGTCTGGAAGCCGAGCACGTTCTGAGCGAATATGCCCGACTGTCCTTCCTGGCCCCTGCAGAACTGACCTCCCAGACCTTCATTCTGGCTGCTCCTCCTGCGCCTTTCGTGCCTGCTGAAGCTGTGGGCAAACCCGTGGTGGGCATCGTGGCCTGCTACAGCGGAGATGTGGAAATCGGAGAGCAGGTGTTCAAACCCTTCCGTGAACTGGGTACCCCGGTTGCAGACCTCTCAGGCGTGATGCCTTACCCTGCCCTGTTTTCCCTGATGGCAGAAGCAGAACAAAAGGGGCTCTTTCACACCGTTCGTTCTGGATTTCTGAAGGACCTCCCAGAGGATTTCATTCCTGCCCTTGCCCGGACCTGTGTTCAGGAGATGGCCCCCACCCAGCTGGTGCAATTGCGGGTGCTGGGAGGCAAAATGGCCCAGCTGCCTGCCAGCAGCGCAGCTTTCGCCCACCGGGACAAGAAATACCTGCTGATGGTGTCCCACATGGGTCAGAGCCAGGACCAGCTTCCCCAGTTGTGGTTTGAAACCGAACGTGTCTGGAGTGCCCTTGAGCAGTACACCTCTGGCCTGTACCCCAACTTTGCCAGCAGTCGGGACAGCCAAAAGGTGCAAGAAGCCTTCAGCCAGAGCACCCTGGACCGCCTGGCAGCCCTGAAAGCCCATCTGGATCCAGAGAACTTCTTTTCCAGGAACCTGAATGTGGTTCCAGCAGCAAAGGCCAAAGTCGAACGGTAAATCCAGAGCTTCTCCATGAAAAAGCCGCCCGAAATCCGGGCGGCTTTTTTGCAGCATGGGTTTTACTCGTCCAGATCCTCGCCCCCATCGGGCAGGTAGTACAGGTCTTCCATGAAGGCTTTGTAGTGTTCTTCAGGGGTGTGATCGTCCCATTTTTCAAAGAGGCTGTAGGTGTCCTCTCCGCCCGTCACGGTGGCGACTTTGGCAGGAGAATAGGGTCCGGCCAGACCTGCATAAGCCACCCCATCCTGATCGGTGAATCTGTACAGGTAGTAATCCGAGAGGTCATCTCCAGACTGGCGGGTGAACTTCTGCACAAACTCGATGGATTCGGGCTCGTAACCCAGGGCGTCTGGTTTCAGCAACTGGTTCGCCAGATCTGAGGCCCCCAGGTCACGCTGGTTGCGGAATTCGTCCGGGAAGAGGTCCAGGCTCTTGGCGTCCTGCAGGTAATCGAAAAGGGTCCAGCGCATCTCATTGCTGGCGGCAATTTCGTGCAGGTTCTCTTCGGGAACCTCCTGATCGTTGTAGACCATGGAAATGGCAGCCCAGCCCTTCAAATAAGGGTCTTTAAAAGCCAGAGCCTCTTTGAGGACCGTGTTGGCGGTCTTGGTGTTGAAGAAGCCCATCAGGTCCAGCAGGATGCCCCCCAGATAACGGTCATCCAGATAAGGGTCTTCCCACCTCCAGGCGATGCCCGAATTCTGCTGCTGGGTTTGCAGCCTTTTGGACAGCACAGCATAATCGTTCAGGATGGGTTTTTCGTATTTGCGAAGGGTGGCGGCGGGCACCTGGTCGTCGTAGGCATAGGCCAGGATCAGATCGTAAATGTCGTACTGCAGCCTGGGAAATTTGGTGTATTGCAGCAGGGCTGGAAAGAGCAGGTTTGCTGTGTCGGTCTGTTTTTTCAGCTGGCCCACGGGGAGGCCATCCAGCGCAGCGGCATTCTTGCCCACCAGACCCAGGTAGGTCTTGAGCGCTCCGGTGTTCTTGGGATAGCGGGTCAGCACATCCAGGGCATACCAGCGGGCATCTGCATCCAGTTTGGGAAACAGGTTCACGATGGGCTGGATCAATTTGGGGCTGGGATCGGTGCGCAGGAAAGACACCAGTTCAGCATTGATGCTGTATTTTCCGGTGGGTGCATAGCTGCCGCCTGCAGCTGCAATCACCTGCAGGGCTTCTTTCTCGGTGAAGCCTTCATCGCCAACATCGGCAAGTTCATCCAGGGCTTTCTGGCGGATGTCCTGACTCGCGCTTTTCAGGTCTTTGAGCAGGGCATCCACAGTGGCGGCACTGGCAGCACTGGACAGCAGGAGGGTGGAGGTCACAAGCCATTTAAAATGTAAAAATTTCATCACGAGAGTCATGGTAACAAATCCCAGACCCAAAATCTGCGACCATCCAGCATAGGTGAGGATGCCTATTGCTGGATGGCCTGCTTCAGGTCATGCCTGACTCTGGCGGTTTTCGATTCTTCCCGATGGAACCGATCCCTGATGCAGGGGCTTGCCCTGCAGAAAGAGCTCAATCAGGTTCGCCAGCTCTGCAGGCTGATCTTCTGGGACCAGGGTTTTGCTGTCCTGCAACCAGATGAGCTGGCTGTTGGGCAGCGCCCCGGTCAGACGCTCTGCCAGACGGGGAGCAAACATGCGGTCTTTTTTGCCCCAGGCCACCAGCACAGGTTTTTTGAAGTGCGGAAGTTTCTGTGCGGCCTCCAGGGTGTGTTTTTTCTGAATGCCCACAAAGAGTTTGCCCAGGTCCCGCCGAACGCCTTTCTGATCAAACAGGGGTTGCAGGTACTCTTCCATGATCTCCACGGGCCGCACGCTCATGCCTCCGAGCATGAAAGGCAAATTGCGCAGTGCAGGAATGCGCAGGTTCATGGCCATCATGTCCACAAAGAAAGGCACCTTGCAGGCATGCACCAGATACTCAAAAACCTTAGGCGGAAACACCTCAAAGCAATCACAATTGGTGAGCACCACGCGGGAAATCCTGTCTGGAATCCGGTTCATCAGGAACTGGACCAGCGCCCCTCCGGTGTCATTGCCCACCAGGGTCACCACTTTCAGGCCCAGATGGTCCATGAAATCCACAATGATCTGCACCACCCCGTGTGGGCTGAGGTCTGCCTCTGGGTGCATGGGGAGGGCATGTCCTCCGATGGGCAGGGTGGGGGCAATGCAGCGGTACTGGCCCTGCAATTGCGGAATCACCTTGCGCCACAGGCGTGCACTGAGCATGGCCCCGTGCAAAAACAGAATGGCTTCGCCCTGGCCGGTGTCCAGGTACTGCAGGGGTCCCTGTTTCAGGGTGAGGGTTCTGGGTGTGTTCATGCAGTCAGTGTGACGCAGAACGCCTTTCAGGGCCAGAAAAAATTTTTCTTGACGGGTGCTGCCAGTGGGCTGTTTGCTTCAGAGGGGCACGTAACTCATGATCCTGGGGTAATCCAGTTCACCCAGCAGGGTGTAGGTCAGGCGCAAATGCAGGATCTCACCGGTGCCCATGTGGAAATGCAGCAGGTGCAGGGGGCTCAGTTCCAGTGCATGGTGCTCCTCTGCAGCCTGCAACCAGGCATCCTGAAAGCGCGGTAATTTTTGCAAACGGGCCAGACGCTCCTGAAACCACCCTTCCTGGGTGGCAAACTGGTTTTCCCGCTGGAAGGTCAGCACATCCCGCACCATCAGGTCCCACCACCCCTGGGTTCCCCCTTGCATTCTGGGGTAGAGGGGAGAGTGGGGATCAAACGCCAGATGCAGCAAATGGCGCTGCTCCAGAGGCAACTGCTGAAACAGTTCCAGCGGAATGTTCAGTAGGTCCAGCACCGCCTGATTCACCGCATGCAGCGTCCAGTCGCGGGTGATCAGCACCGAAGGCACCTGCAAAGCGTGCAGGGTCTCTTCCCCCACCTGCAGGGCTTCTTGCAAGGGCTGTCCGGTCAGGTACAGATTCAGGGGGGCATAGCCTGCAGAAACCAGCAGGGCATTGCGTTCCGCCAGGGTGCATTCAAAGTAATCCGCCAGATCCAGCACCTGGGAGCGTCTGGGCGGATTTCGCACCACCCCCCGCAACAGGGCCTTGTAAGAGCTGTAACTCAGGTCGCACAACTCATCCCGGCTCCAGGTTTTGAACAGGTGCGTGGGAGAGGTCTGCCTGCGTTGCAGCAGGTCCTCGCAGGTTTCGGCAAAAGCTTTGCACTCCGGGGTGACTTGAGACAGCAGGGTCATCTGTTTTCACTTTACCTGAAATGGATTGCACCTGAAATGGACTGGACCTGAAATGCGATGACCTTCAAAACAGAAAGATCCTCCCTGAAGTTGTCAGGGAGGGAAGGATGCAGAACCGTTTTATTCGGTGGCGGGCTGGTACCAGTTGCGGTCCCAGCGGTGCCCGTAAAGCTTTTGCACCTGTTCTGCGGGGAGGCCCTGACCATCTGCCAGCACCACATTGCGCTCCACATTGGTCACACTGCGCATGCCCACGATCACGGTAGACACAGCCTTGTGGGACAGCACAAAACGCAAAGCGGTTTCGGGAAGCTGCGCTGTGGAGATGCCCAGATCCTGCTCAATCTGCTGCAAACGGCCCTGCAGCTCCGCTTTGCGGTTGCCTCCAAAGTAACGGTGACGCCAGTCCCCTTCAGGGAAGCTGGTTTCAGGGGTGATTTTGCCGGTGAGTCCCCCCTCATCCAGGGCCACCCGCACAATCACACCCACGTTGTGCTCAAGGCAGGCGTCCAGCAGACGGTCCTGGGGGCTCTGGTCGAAAACGTTGTAAATCACCTGCACGCTCTCCACCTGACCAGACTCGATCAGTTTCACGGCATTGTCGGCCTGATGGTCGTTGATGCTCACCCCAAAATGGCGGATTTTGCCTTCTCTCTTGAGGTGCTCAATGGCCTCCAGCCAGTCCCCCTGATCGGTCCAGCTGTCGTCCCAGACGTGGAACTGCTGCACATCAATGTGGGGGAGCCCCAGGTTTTTCAGGCTCTGCTCGGTGCAGGCAATCACGTGCTCTGCAGGGTAAGCATCGCTGGCAGGAATGCCTTTTGGTGCAGGCCAGATCATGTTCCTGGGGGGAATCTTGGTGGCGACCAGCACATGGGGAAACTCCCGCACGATCTGCCCGACCAGTTCCTCACTGTGCCCGTTTCCGTAGCCCAGGGCCGTGTCAATGAAGTTGCCGCCCAGTTCCACATAACGCCGCAGGGCGTTCAGGCTCTCGTCGTCCTGTGCCCCGATCCACATGCTCTGTCCAATGCCCCAGGCCCCGTATCCAATTTCAGTGACCTCCAGGCTGGTTTTTCCCAGAATTCTCTTGTGCATGTTGTGCCTCCTGCACCTTTATACCTGAATCGATTCGAATGGAAGGTGCATATGTGCCAGAACGCTTCATTGCCGAGAGCCGAGAGCCGAGAGCCGAGAGCCGAGAGCGTAGGGTGCAAACGCCATGGCTGAATGTCAAACCTGCGATGCCCAGGCAAAAGGCTAGGCACGCCTCGCCCTACAAAATGCTTCCAAAGCTTCCCCTCCATTCGAGGCGGTTAGGGTTCTGAAGGGTCATCGAGGGGAGGCCATTTTTCATGCACCCACGCTGGAGCATCTGCCATTGCTTCAAATCGAATTCCACCATCCCCATCAAAGGGGTAACGGTGGTCATGCAGGCCTTTGTGAATAGCCACGGGAATCGTCTGAAAAGCCTTGCAGGTTCGCAGTTCCCTCAACCCTGGTTTGGTGCTTCTGTGGATGCAGTGATCGCACATGCCAAAGCCATGGTTCAAGATGTTGATGATATACCCATTGAACCATACGAATATTCCTGCCTGAGCGTACTCCACAACTTCTTCAAGCCAGGAAGTGAAGCTGGGATAAAGCACACCGAGATCTCCCTGGTTGATGCTGCCGTACAGATCTGGAAAATCCGGGTCTATGGACAGGTATAGGGAAAACTGATCATAAGAGTGGAAATAAAGAGATCTGGGGGAAATTTGATGTTGAAATGGTTCCTCTTCCAGAAGATAACGCTTCATTTCCTCAACAGTAAACAGCCCCAGAACGAAATACCAGCTCACCCCATTGTGGATGCGCAGGGAGGTCTTGAAATCTTCAGGCAGAGGTGCCCCCAGAAGTGTTTCAAGTTCTGAAATTTCTGCTTCTGAAGCGGGAGGCATAAAAGCCTGTTCAGAATGAGGGACATTCTCGGCATACCAGGCTTCAAGGGTGTCCCATAAGGCTTTGATGCTCATGGTCACAGTATACGGACAGCGAAGGGCGCAGCACGCTGCGCCCCTACAGTGCTCTCGGCAACTTAAACCAGCACCCCCACCTCTTCTGCCACCACCACATCCCGACCCTTCATGACCAGTTTTCCAGAGGATTTCTGGTCGTTCAGGAGGTTGTGCAGGGCCGTGTTTCCCAGGTCCACTTCCACTTCTGTGGGGTTGTGGTTGAGCAGGAACAGGAAGTCCCTGCCATTTTTGCTGCGTTTTGTGACCTCCACACCTGCAGGGAGGTTGGCCAGCACGGGTTTGATGCCTGTTTCCTGGATCAGGTGACGGACCAGATCTTTCAGGAAGGCCTCTTCTGGACTGGTCGCCACATAATAGGCCGTTCCTTTGCCAGAACGGTGGCGGGTGAGGGCCGGATGACCGGCATAGAAATCGGATGCGTAGGCGGCGAGCACTTCCGCTCCGTTCAGGCGCAGCAGGTCAAAGAGCAGGTTGCATTCGTAACTTTCGGCAAAGCCCGGCTGTCCTTGCATGTTGTTTTGCATCACGATGCGGTTTTTCTGCTGGGGAGGCAACGCGTCAATTTCCTCACTCCACAGCCCGAACACGTCACGCAGGGGGCCGGGGGCACCGCCCCTGAACACCCGGTCATTCACGTCTGCCACACCGGTCAGGAAACTGCTGACCAGGGTTCCCCCGTTTTGCACGAAGCCAGTCACGGCTTCCACATCTTCGGGGTGCAGCAGGTACATCACGGGTGTGACCAGCACTTTGTACTTGGAAAGATCACTCCCCGGTCCCACCAGATCCACCTGAATGCCTGCCGTGTTGAAAGCGCTGTAATAAAGGGCGATTTGCTCCATGTAATGCATGTCCACGCTGGGTCCAGCGGAGTTCTCTGCAGCCCACCAGCTTTCCCAGTCGAACCACAGGGCCACCTGGCTTTCAATGGTGGACCCGATCAGGTCTGGCCCCAGTTTCTGTAGTTCTGCCCCGAGTGCAGACACTTCTTTAAACACGCGGGTGTCGTTGCGTCCGGTGTGGTCGATCACGGCACCGTGGAATTTCTCGCAGGCCCCCACACTCTGGCGCATCTGGAAGAACAGCACCGAATCTGCTCCGTGCGCCACCGCCTGATAACTGCCCAGACGCATCTGTCCGGGGCGTTTCACCCAGTTGTAGGGCTGCCAGTTGGTCTGGCTGGGGGTTTGCTCCATCAGCAGGAAAGATTGCCCATCTTTGAGGCCGCGCATCAGGTCATGGATCAATGAAGTGTGGGAGGGCGGCTGGGTGGGGGAGGGGTAACAATCCCAGCTGATCACGTCCATTTTGCTGGCCCACTGGCGGTAATTGTACTGCCGGTAGGCCCCCATCAGGTTGGTGGTGACAATGGCTTCTGGGATGTGCTTTTTGATGGCATCCCTTTCCAGAGTGTAGCACTCCAGGTGGTTGTCCGAATTGAAGCGCAGGTAATCCAGCACCAGTCCCTGCTGGCACATGCCCCGCTCTGCCCACTGTACCGTGAGCTGGTTGGGCACCACGATCTGGTCCCAGTCGGTGACGGTCTGGCTCCAGAAGGTGGTGTTCCAGGCTGCATTGAGGGCGTCCAGAGAACTGTAACGCTGCTTCAGCCATTCCCGGAAGGCCTTTTCGCAGGTGTCGCAGTAACAGATGCCGGTGTACTCGTTGGAAACGTGCCAGATGGAAATGGCTTCCTCATGCTGGTAGCGTTTTGCCAGTTCTTCTGCCAGCCTGGGGGCAAAACGGCGGTAGGTGGGGCTGGATGGGCAGGAGTTGTGGCGGTCCCCATATTTGCGCTTGCGGCCCTGAAAATCCACCCGCAGGATGTCCGGGTATCTGGTGGCCATCCAGGCCGGGTGGGCAGCAGTGCCTGTTCCCAGACACACCCGCATGTTGTTGGCTTTCAGCAGCTGGATCATCTCATCCAGCAAGGCAAAATCATAGGTGTCATCATCGGGTTGCAGGCGGGTCCAGGCAAAAATGTTGATGCTCAGCAGGTCAATTCCAGCTTCTTTGAACAGCCGGATGTCCTCATCCCAGATTTCCCGTTCCCACTGTTCGGGGTTCCAGTCGCCGCCGTAGGGGATTTTGTGCAGTCCAGGGTCGATCATTCTTTTCTCCTTGTGATGGGTGTGAGAAGGGTGTCAGCAGGCCATTTTTGGAAAGCAGACAGTTTACAGTAGACAGTTCACAGCAAGCAGTGCTTCAAGCGTTGACCTGCAGGACAGCAAAATCCAGCTGTATTTTCTGGCCTGCAGTCCAGGTCAGGTCTTTGAGGGTGTGTCCGTAACGCACGGGCAGGGTGATGGGGCGGCTGGCTTCCAGTTCTGCGGCAACCAGCTGACCTTTTTCCCAACGCAGGTTCACGGTGATGCCGCCTCTGGCTTTTAAACCCTGCACGGAACCAGAAGGCCAGTTTTCAGGCAGGGCAGGCAGCAGGTGCAGCACTTCCCCGTGGCTTTGCAGCAGCATTTCCGCAATGGCAGAAGTGCCCCCGAAATTCCCATCAATCTGGAAAGGGGGGTGGTCGTCCAGCAGGTTGGGGAGGGTGGAATTCTTAAGCAGTTTGTGCAACATGGCGTAAGCCTGATGGCCGTCCTGCAAGCGTGCGAACAGGTTGGCGGCCCAGGCTGCGCTCCATCCGGTGTGTCCGCTGCCGTGCTGCATGCGTTCAGAGAGGGTGATTTTGCTGGCTTCTTTTAAAGGCGCATCAAACAGATCAGCAGGAAAGAGGCCATACAGGTGGGACAGGTGGCGGTGGCCGGGTTCGGCCTCCTCAAATTCCTGCTCCCATTCCAGCACCTGACCCCGTGAACCCGTTCTGAATTCAGGCAATCTGGGCAGGGTTTCCCGGATGTCCTGCTGCAGTTCTTGCTCCAGACCCAGAATTTCGCAGGCCTGCAAGGTGAACCCCAGCACGTCTTTCAGAATGCCCAGGTCCATGGTTGTGGTGCTGCTGACCGCGCATCTGTTGCCCTGAGCGTCCAGAAAGAGGTTCTCCGGGCTGCTTGAAGGGCAGGTGCCCAGCGTGCCGTCTGGCTGTTCGGTCAGCCAGTCCAGCAGGAAACGGCTGGCCCCTGCAATCACAGGCAGGGCTTTCTGTTGCAGGAAGTCCCGGTCCAGTGTGTACAGGTAATGCTCCCACAGGTGGCGGGACAGCCAGGCTCCACCCATCGGCCAGAAGGCCCAGCTTGCGTTGCCGCTGGTGGGGGTGGTCATGCGCCACAGATCGGTGTTGTGGTGGACGGTCCAGCCTCTGGTCCCATAGTGAATGTGTGCCGTGCGTTGCCCGGACTGGGACAGGTCCTCCAGCAGATCAAACAGGGGCGTGTGGCACTCAGAGAGGTTGCACGCCTCCGCCATCCAGTAGTTCATCTGGGTGTTGATGTTGAGGGTGTAATCCGAAAACCAGGGCGGCATCACATGCGGATTCCACAGGCCCTGCAAATTGGCCGCCTGCCCTCCTGCACGGGAACAGGCGATCAGCAGGTAACGCCCGTACTGAAAATACAGGGCTTCCAGCTCAGGGTCTTCTGCGCCGTTTTTGTAGTCCTGCAACCGCAGATCTGTGGGAAGGGGGTCTCTGGATTCTTGCACATGCAAATCCAGCTTTACCCGCCCAAACAGCTCCTGATGGTCTGCAATGTGGCGCTCTTTCAGGCTTGCCCAGGAATGCTGCAGTGCGTCCTGCAAAATGCTTCTGCAACGGGCTTCTGGTTCTGGGTCATCCCATACGGGCATCGTATTCCAGCCCTGAAAGTTTGAAACGGCGGTCAGCAAAACAGTGATGCTTCTGGCGCTTTTGACCAGCAAGCCTCCCGGGGTGGACAGGATGCTCTCCCCATCGGTTTGCACCTCCAGCAGACAGCAGAACTGTAAACCCAGTCCTTCCTCGTACAGCACGGGTTCGGGGTGGTCCTGCATCCAGTTGTCCACCACACGGCTGGGAAGCTGGCCTTTTAACAGCAGCCCTGATTTTTCTGCCTGCAAGGTGTGAGGATGGGGCGTGTCCAGGGCAATCCAAAAATCAGACGGTGCCCCCTCCTCAACCGTCCAGTGGTACGCCAGCACCCGGTCTTTGTGGCTGATGAAAGCCTCCCGGTGCCCTCCACCTTGCTGCACCGTGAACACCGCCGAATCCAGATCCAGGGTTCTCTGGTAAGGCTCTGTTGAGGCCTCTGATTTTCGGGTGATCTTCAGGGTGCCCAGCGGCTGGTAGGCTTCCGGGGTTTTCCCCAGCATGTTCCTTTCGATCAGCTCCTGGGCGGTTGCGAACTGACCTTCGGCCAGCAAACCCCGCACCTTTTTCAGGGAACGCCGGGCTTCGTATTGAACGTCTTCCCGGGGAAACCCCGACCAGAGGGTGCTTTCGTTCAGGTCGATGGTCTCTTCTGACCGCCCTCCATGAACCATCCCTCCCAGGTGCCCGTTGCCCAGAGGGAGGGCTTCATTCCAGGTGGTGGCGGGTTGTGTGTAATGCAAACGGGGTGGCATGGGAACCTCTGTGTAAAGTCCCCCCTCGCAGAGGGGGGACAGTCCTGAGCGTCAGCGAAGGACAGGGGGGCGAAGGACAGGGAGGCTGAACGGGACAGCTTACTTCTTCAGCACGCCCCAGAGTTTCAGGCGGTCCTGCACCAGCTGGGTCTGCAGTTCGCTGTACTTGCCGAGTTGCTTGTCCATCACGTCCAGCATCTCATCGTAGATCTTGTCAAAGTCTTTGGGGTCGGCCAGGATCGCTTTGGGGATATATTTGCGGGTGATGTCCTGCTCTTTGGTCCAGAATTCGCTGAGGGCGCTGTCCTGGGGCACAGGGATGGACCATGCAGCAGCCCAGGGGATGGGTTTGAACTGAGAAGCTTTGGGCAGCAGGTCTCCCCAGAATTTCACCTTGTAGGCCTTCAGGGCAGCATTTTCTGCGTCG
This sequence comes from Deinococcus roseus, assembly GCF_014646895.1. Lineage (NCBI taxonomy): Bacteria > Thermotogati > Deinococcota > Deinococci > Deinococcales > Deinococcaceae > Deinococcus > Deinococcus roseus. The sequence goes on along the minus strand of NZ_BMOD01000009.1, from coordinate 29,209 downwards.
GTGTAGTTGGTGAGGATCTGGTCGGGGAAGTTGGTGGTGTAAAAGTTGCCGGTCTTGTCTTTCACGCCGTCGCCGTAACGCAGCGACATGCCGTAACTGCCAATGCCAGTTTCACGCTGGAAAGCTGCGGGGTCTTTCTTGCGCAGTTCTTCGTATTTGGGCAGGAATTCCCGCTTGCCGTTGACCACTTTGTAATGTTTGCCTTCGATGCCCCAGTTGATCAGAACCTGACCTTCATCGCTGGATAAAAAATCCAGGAATTTGATCAGTTTTACAGGATCTTTGGCGTTCTTGCTGATCCCGATGCCGTATCCGCCACGGAATCCGGTGGGGGCGTTGTAGGCCGCTTTCATGCCACTCTTCATCACTGCAGGGAAACGCCCGTACATCTGGTCAAACTTGCCTGCGGCTTTCAGGGAGTTCAGGGCGTCACCGATTTCCCAGTTGGCATCAATCAGACCGACCACGCGGCCCGAGGCGATTTTGGCCAGGTACTGGTCGTACTTCTGGGTGAAGGATTCTTTGTCCAGCAGCCCGATGTCGTTCATGTGGTTGAGCCACCGGAAGTATTCTTTCTCTTCAGGACGGAAGTGGTGGGGCACGGCCTTGAAGGTTTTGGGGTCGATGTACCATTCGCCGTCGTCCCAGCCGCCGGTGGCCCAGAAAGCGGGGTTGGTCACGCTGATCACGAAGCGCCAGTCGTCTGCCAGCAGAGAGAGTCCAATGGTGGGTTTGCCATCACTCGTTTTGGGGTGCTTCTTGACGTAATCGGCAATGACTTTCTCGTAGTCTTTGAGGGTTTTGACTTTGGGGTACTTCTGCTCTTTCAGCGCCCCCAGTTGCAGTTTGAACCAGGCGTCGTTGTCAAAGTAGATCTGCCCGATGGTGTCGTTGTTGGGAATGAAGAAAATGCCCTGGTTTTTGTTGCTGAACTTCATTCGGTTCAGCTGTTTGCCAATCACTTTTTTGATGTTGGGGGCGTACTTGTTGATCAGGTCGGTCAGGTCCAGCATGGCGTCTGCATCGATGAGCACACCTGCAGCGCCTTTGGGGGCAATCAGGTCGGGCACCTGGCCGGAAGCGGCCAGCAGATTGACTTTCTGGTCGGGGTCCCCGATGGCGTATTCGGCTTTCAGGTTGACGCCGGTTTTTTGCAGGATCACCTTGCCCACGTCGTCTTGCATGTTCATCCAGTTGGGGTTGGGGTCTGCAAAGAAGGCGCTGGCGTTGATGCTCTGGGCGAATGCTGCGCTGCTGAGGGCCAAACTGATCAGACCAAGGGTGATGCGAGCGGTGCGTTTCATAATGCGTGTTTCTCCTTTTTCCTCGGGGAGTGAAATTTCGTTTTGGGGGGTGGGTCAGCAATTTGACCGGTCAAGATTGGAGGAAGTGTGGGCTGAGGTCAGCCCTTGACTGCTCCCAGGGTCATGCCAGCGACAAAGTAGCGTTGCAGGAAGGGGTACACCAGCAGGATCGGAATGGTGGTCACCATGGTGATGGCCATCTTGATCGACTCGGGGCTGACCTGCTGCATCTGTTTGGCCATGTCGTTGCCGTTCACCGCGTCCTGTCCGGTCTGGGTGGATTGCAAAATCTTCATGAGTTCAAACTGCAGGGTGGTCAAATCCGGGTTTGATCCGTTGAACAGGTAGGTGTCAAACCAGCTGTTCCACTGCCCCACTGCAATGAACAGTGCCGCCGTCGCCAGCACGGGTTTGCACAGGGGCAAAATCACGCGCCAGAAGATGGTGAAATCGTTCGCTCCGTCCAGCTTGGCACTTTCCTGCAACTCGTAGGGCAGGCCGTCAATGAAGCTGCGGATCATGAAGATGAAGAACACGTTGACCAGTCCGGGCAGGATGTACACCGTGAAGGTGTTCATCAGGTGCAGATCCCGGATCAGGATGAAGAAGGGAATCAGGCCGCCAGAGATGTACATGGTGATCGCCAGGTAGCGGCTCAGGAAGTTCCTGAACATGAAATCTTTCCTGGAGAGCACGTAAGCCACCATCGAGCAGGCCAGCAAACTGGTCACGGTGCCAATCACGGTCCTCAGGATGGAAGTCAGGAAAGCCCGGGGGATGGACCCGAAGTTGAAGATGGTTCTGTAGTTGTCCAGGGTGAACTCTCGGGGGAAGATGGTCACGCCGCCCTTCACAGTGTCCGAGGAACTGTTCAGGCTCACGGCCAGCACGTTCAGGAACGGGTACAGGGTCACGATCACCACCAGCACCATCACCGTCAGGATGACCATGTCAATGATGCGGTCAGACAGGGTGGGCTTCTGGAAATTGTTGCGGTAAGGAGACTGGCTCATATGACACTCTCTCCGGTGCGTTTCTTGAAGAAGCCGTTGGCGGTGAACAGCAGGGCCAGACCGACCACGCTGTTGATGACCCCGATGGCGGTTCCGAAGGAGAAGTTGTTCTGACCGATGCCGTATTTGAGGGCGTACAGATCCAGCACCTGGGAAGCGTCGCTGACCAGGGGGTTGCCCAGCAAGAGCTGTTTCTCAAAACCAATGGCGATCAGGTGCCCGATGCTTAACACCAGCAGGATGATGATCACCTGGCTGATGCCGGGCAGGGTCACATGGCGCATGAGTTGCCAGCGGTTGGCCCCATCCACCTTGGCGGCCTCATACAGGCTTCCGTCAATGGCAGTGATGGCAGAAAGATAAATGATGGTGTTCCAGCCGAGTTCTTTCCAGAGGTCAGAGAGCACCACAATGAACCAGAAGTATTCGCTTTTGGCCATGAACTGGACTTTTTCGTGCCCGAACAGGGCGATGAGCTGGTTCACAGGTCCGTCATCGGTAGAGAGCATTTTGTAGACGATGCCGGAAACCACCACCCAGCTCACAAAGTGCGGGAGGTAGGAAACGGTCTGCACGAAGCGTTTGAACATGCCGTTTCTGAGCTCATTGAGCATCAGGGCAAAGATGATGGGCATGGTGAAGCCGATCAGGAGGCCCAGGACACTCATTCCGAGGGTGTTCTTTAAAGCGAGGTAGAAGTTGGGGTCCTCGAACATCTTCACGAAGTTGGCGAGGCCGACCCATTCCTGCTCGAAGAAACTTCTGGAGGGACGGTACTTCTGGAAAGCCATGGTCCAGCCCCAGATGGGGATGTAACTGAAGATGAAGACCACGATGGCGAAGGGGACGCTCATGAACAGCAGGTACTTCTGGTCGAGGAGCGTTCTGAACAGCCCTCGTTTGGTTCTGGTTTCAGCGGGGATGGTGCGTTCCATCTGCATGTGCCTGCCTCCTTGTGCAGGTGGGGGGTCGTCTGGGAGGGACATGGCTTAAAAAGCCAGCCTGAAAGACGGCCCGGCGTGTTTGCTCTGGCCACAGAAAGTTTGAAAGAACTGTTCAAAGCATACTATCGAAACGGTTCGATTGTCAATGATTTTCTGTACAGCTGTGTGCGTTCTTAAATGCATCTGGGACCTCGTTTTTGGCTGTTTAGTGCTAAACAAGAGTCAGGCCTGCTGCTGTGAAATCCACCAGACACCTGAATTTGGTTTGTGTGGGGGGAAGGCCAAAGGGTTGCCCTCCCAGCCCACAGGAACATCAAAGCGGAACAGCCTCGGCTTGCAGCACTTTCACAGGCTCCTCGCTGCCTGCCAGCCTGAGGGTGTAAGGGCGCACATTGCCAGAGTGCTCTGCACGGTATGCATCCCCTTCACGGGTGACGGTCACGGTGTAATCTGCTTCGCCGGTCAGGGTGGGCACGGTGGCGGTGGCGCTCTGGCCGTCTGCAAGCTGGTAGATGGTCAGCACAGCAGCGTCTCCGTAGTCATAATCTGCGCGGGTTTCCACGCTGCCCGTGACCAGCAGGGAGCCGGGTTTCACCAGCAAAGGCATGCTGAAGAAATCATGTTCTTCGCGGATCCAGCGCCCACCCTGCACGGTCCTGCTGGTCAGAAGATCGGTCCAGATGCCTTCTGGGACGTAATATTCTGCCACATTCTCTGCATTGAACACCGGGGCCACCAGCAGGGAAGAGCCCAGCATGTACTGGCGGTCCAGGGTGTGGGTGGCGGGGTCCTCGGGGAACTCCAGCAGCATGGCCCGCATCATGGGGATTCCGGTCTGGCTGGTGTGCACGGCCTCCTGAAACAGGTGGGGCATCAGGCGGTTTTTCAGGTGAGAGAAGCGCCTCAGCACGTCCACGGCCTCCTGATCGAACAGCCAGGGCACCCGGTAACTCGTGGACCCGTGCAGCCTGCTGTGCGACCCCATCAGGCCAAAGGCAATCCAGCGTTTGTACAGTTCTGCAGGGGGCATCCCTTCAAAGCCGCCGATGTCGTGGCTCCAGTACCCGAACCCGGAAAGGGTCAGGGAGAGGCCTCCCCGCAGGCTTTCGGCCATGCTCTCAAAGGTGGAGTCACAGTCGCCGCCCCAGTGCACCGGGAACTGCTGGCACCCGGCGGTGGCAGAACGGGCAAAGAGTGCAGCCTCTCCCAGTTCATCCTGCAGGGCCTCAAAGACCACTTTGTTGTAGATGTAGGGGTAGAAGTTGTGCATCTTCTGGGGGTCGCTGCCATCGAACCAGGCCACGTCCTCGGTGGGAATGCGCTCTCCGAAATCGGTTTTGAAGCTGTCCACGCCCATGCGGGTCAGGCGTTTCAAATGGGCTGCGAACCACTCTGCGGCCTCCGGGTTGGTGAAATCCACGATGCCCATGCCAGGTTGCCAGAGGTCCCACTGCCACACACTGCCGTCTTTGCGTTTCAGCAGGTAGCCTTTCTGGGCAGCTTCTGCAAACAGGGGAGAGCGCTGGGCGATGTAGGGGTTGATCCACACGCAGACCTTCAGGCCACGTTCGTGCAGGCGGGTCAGCATGGCTTCGGGATCGGGGAACACCTCAGGGTCCCACTCGAAGTCACACCACCTGAAAGCCCGCATCCAGAAGCAGTCAAAGTGAAAGACCGAAAGCGGCAGATCCCGCTCGGCCATGCCGTCCAGGAAGCTGTTGACGGTGTCCTCGTCGTAGCTGGTGGTGAACGAAGTGGTCAGCCACAGGCCAAAACTCCAGGCCGGGGGCAAGGCAGGTTTTCCGGTCAGGCGGGTGTATTTTTCCAGAATCTCTCTGGGGGTGGGGCCATAAATCACGAAGTAGTCCAGGCTCTCACCAGAAACACTGAACTGCACCCGTGAAACCTTCTCGGTGGCGACCTCGAAGGACACCTCCTCGGGCTGGTTCACAAACACACCGTACCCGTGGTTGGTCAGGTAGAAAGGCACGTTTTTGTAGGCCTGATCGCTGCCCGTGCCGCCGTCCCGGTTCCAGATGCTCACGGTCTGGCCGTTTTTCACAAAGGAAGTGAAACGCTCTCCCAGACCATAAACCAGTTCGCCCACACCCAGGGTCAGTTGCTCGTGCACGAAGGCGCCATCTGTTTCGCTTCTGATGTACCCGGTGCCGCGTGAAGGGCTGCGCGTGATGACTTTCCCATCTGCCACAAATTCCAGACCATAATGCTCGCGGTTGATGCGTGCAGTCAGCCTTCCAGCACTCAGGCTGGCGGTCCTGGCATCCAATTGGATGTCTGGCACAATGTCTTCCTCAAAAAGGGGAAAGCTGGGACCGGGATTTTTGACCCCTTCAAAGTGGCTGATGCGCACCCGGATCACATCTTCTAAAGGAGAGGACAGGCGGATGGTCAGCACCGGGCCTTCCAGGGTGTCTCCACGGTGGCGGATGTGGCGGGTGGGGGCGTAGAGTTCGAGCTCGGCAGGCTTTTTGTCGGCCTCGAACACCTCTGCGGGGTAATGGGCTTTGATGCCTGGCTGCAGCAGCCAGTTTCCATCGGTGAACTTCATCGGAACCTCGGGTTTTTGAAAGAAGAGAAGGCGGAGGAGACAGCGAAAGGCATGAACTTTGGGATGGGAACCACCAGACGAACCTCCTCTGGGATTTTTGGCGAATCGATTCGAATGGTGAAACCTCCTTGCCATGCTGGCGGAACATCAGGACTGGACACGATGCCATCGGCGTTCTGTCGGCGGTTTTTTGGTTGATCCCATGTTAATATCGAATCGATTCGATTGTCAAGGCATGCAGCCTTTAACCTTCCCAACCCAGACCCGGTCTAAAAATGTTCTGAAACCGACCCCACCAGTTTGCTTTCCATCGGTGCAGACGTGCTCTTGCGGGCAATCAGGTGGGCAGGCTTGATTACATTGTCTAGCGGTGCTTCCCCGCCAATGATGCGAATCAGCTGGTCCACAGCCAGTTTTGTCATTGCAGAAATCGGCACATCCACACTGGTCAGGGGCGGGATGCAGCCCTCTGCCGCCACCGCTGTGGTGATCCCCACCACCGAGATCTCCTCTGGAACCCGCACATGCCGTTCATGCAGGGCGTGCAGTGTCTCGATGTGGTTGTGGGCAATGATGGCAGTCACGTCCGGGTGGTGGTCCAGCACATCCAGCGTGGCTGTGAAAGCCTCATCCCGGTACATCGGAACAATCTGCTCAACAACCTGCATGTTGAATTCCTTTTTGGCCTGCTCCAGGCTGTCCTGGATGTAAAAGCCGTTGTTGATGTCCTGGCTGGTGCGGTCGGGCAGGCGGTGGTAGGCAATTTTTTTATGCCCCAGTTCGGACAGGTGGCGAAAGGCGGCCTGCATCACCTGCTCAAACTCGAAATCCACAAAAGTGATGCCGGTGTTGTCCCGCACGCGCCCGATCACCACAAAAGGAATGTGGTGTGCTTTCAGGGCTTCCACCCTGGGGTCTTCTGCCGTGGTGTCGATCAAAAGAAAACCATCCACAAAACGGCTTTTTCCCAGCTCCACCAGTTGCTGGGGGGTGCGGTCCACAAAGAAACCCGCCGTGTAATCGTGCATTCCGGCGGCCCCTGCAATGGAGCCGAAAAACTCGGGCAAGCTCCAGTCATTGGCCCTCAGTGCCGGACTGGCCACCCCGATGCTGTGGGTTTTGCCCTGCCGCATGCGCTGGCCCAGACTGCTGGCGGTGTAGTTCATCTCCTCGATGGTTTGCAGCACCTTCTGGCGGGTGGTTTCGCTGATGCTGCGTTTGCCGCTCAGGACATAAGACACCGTGGAAGGGGAGACCCCTGCACGGGCAGCAACATCCTGAATGGTGGCATACTTGCCAGGGGTTTTGCCGGGGGTTTTCCCAGATGTTTTTTCAGGGGTTTTGGACATGGTCAAGTTCCTGCTTTCAGAAGTTGAGATGTTGCAACACACGCATCTTGCCAGGCTTCAGGAAGGCGGGGGCACTGCAAAGTTGAGGGGCTGGAAAACCGGAGGTGCCAGAACAGCAACCGTCTGACAGGGCCTCTGTCCCAAGAGGACCTGCAAAACCGTTCAAGCTGACCAAAAAACCGAACCATGTGACTGAATTTTAGTTTATAGCACATTGGGCAGTCAGATCGTGCAAACGTTTGCCTCAGGGAGCTGGAGCTCAGAAAAGACAGCCAGAATCCACAAGAATCCACCCAGGGTGTTACAATTGTTATCACTTCCCACTGGGCAGATCCCTTCGGCCTGCTTTTCAGGTGCTTCTCCCCGTCTTGCATGATGTTCAACAGACCCCAAAGGTCAGGTGACAGAAGCCATGATTCCTTCCACTCCCGCTCCACAACCCAGGCTGTCTCCCTGGATGCTGGTGCTGCTCTTTGAAGTGATTGCAGCCCTGGGTGCATTGCAATTCATTTACGACAGCTACACCTCCTGGTTGTGGTTTGCAGGCATGCTGCTGCTGGGAGCCCTGTGTGGTGTGGTCTACCTGCCCTCCAAAGGGAAATCCCTGTACTGGACCACCATCACTGCACTGGGGGGCATGGGCCTGATGCTGCTGGTGTTCATGGTGAGCATCACCGGGGTGTTTTCACCGCTGCTGGGGGCCTGGGTGTTGCTGGTGGCTGCAGCGTTCATCTTGCTGGGCAGACGGCAAGGCTGGGCATACGGAGGTCTTGCGCTGGCTGCTGTGCTGGTGGTCCTGACTTTGCAACAAACCGGGGTGCTGCATTTTGAATTCAGGCACCCCCCACCCTCCATCTGGCTCACCGAAATCCTGATCCTGCTGACGGCGGTGCTGCTGCAACGGGCCATGCTCTTGCTGTTCAACCGCAGTGAAGCTGCCGTGAAAGAAGCGGCCCAGCAGAAGGAGAAAACCCACCGGGCCTTCGAGACCTCTGAGGCCCGCAACCGTGCCATTCTGGAAGCCCTGCCAGACATCGTGTTTCGCCTCTCCCCGGACGGCATGATTCTGGACGTCAGCATCGGAGAACAGGCCAACTGGCCCACCCGCCCAGAAGCCCTGCTGCGCAAAAGGGTGCAGGAATTTCTGACCTCCAGAAGCACCGACCAGACCATGCAGGCGATCAGCTGGTCCCTTTCGGGCTATGGCATGCAGACCTTCGAGATGGAATTCCGGCATCCCAGCCAGGGATTGCGCATTTTTGAGTCTCGTGTGGTCTCCCTGAACGAGGACAGCGTGATCATGTTCCTGCGTGACATCACCGTGCGCATGCAGGCCGAAAAAGACCTGCGGGAAAGCTACGAGCGCTTCGAGATCGTCTCAAAGGTCACCAGTGATGTGATGTGGGACTGGGACTTGCAAACCGACAGGCTCTGGTGGAACGAGAATTACTCGGTGGTGTTCGGGCATGGTGCAGCGCCAGACCACATTGACCAGTGGGATGATCACATTCACCCGGATGAACGCGCAGAGGTGGGGCGCAGTCTGAGGTTTGTCATTGCCGGAGGCAGCCCGGTGTGGTCCCACAACTACCGTTTCCTCAAATCAGACGGAAGTTATGCAGACGTATATGACCGTGGGGTGGTTTTGCGGGATGCCCAGGGCAATCCGGCCCGCATGATCGGGGCCATGATGGACATCTCCGAACAGAAACGGGTGGAGCAGGAACGCACCGAGCGCCTGTACCGCATGGAAATCCTCGACACGGTTTCCCGTGAACTGGCCGATGTGGGCCTCAACAACGATGCTGTGTTGCAAGCAATTGTGAAAAACTCCGTGCGCCTGATCGGAGACCTCTGCATGGTGGTTTTGCTCTCAGACCAGCCCGGTCACACCCGTCTTGCGGCAGTGCACCATCCAGATGAAAAAATCCGGGACCAGATCGAGTTCCTGCTGGGAAACCGCTTGCTGAGCGTCAACACGGGACTCAGTGGAGAGGTGTTCCGTTCCGGGGCTGCGGTGGTGCTCAATGGCATTTCAGGCAGGGAAAGCAGGTACCGCTTCAAGAAGGAACTCTCGCCGTTTTTTGATTCGCACGAGGTGTACGCCTCCATCTCGGTTCCCATGCTGGTGCAGAACCGTCCCATCGGGGTGATCACCCTGCTGCGTCTGGAGCAGGACCGCCCTTACAGCACCGAAGACCAGACGCTCTTGCAAAACATGGCAGACCGGGCTGGCCTCACCCTTTCCAATGCCCGCCTGTACGCAGAAAACGCAGACCAGGCCGAGCAACTCCGTGAAGCCAATGCCGTGCTGGAACAGCGCATCCTGGAACGCACCCGTGAACTGGCCGAGGCCAACGAAATGCTCACCCGACTGGCGACCCAGGATGGCCTGACCGGGCTTTCCAACCGCCGGCATTTTGACGAGATGATCGCCCTGGAAATCCGTCGTGCCAAACGCACCAGCCAGTACCTTACCCTGATCCTCTGCGACATCGACCACTTCAAGCTCTACAACGACAATTACGGCCACCCAGAAGGGGACCAGTGCCTCCGGCAGGTGGCCACCACATTAAAAGCCATGTTCCGCCGTGCAGGGGATGTGGTGGCCCGTTATGGCGGCGAGGAATTCGCCATGGTGCTCCCCAACACCGGACCCGAACAGGCCGAATTGCTGGTCCAGCGCATGCAAAACGAACTTTACAACCTGAACCTTCCCCACGCATTTTCCAAAGTGTCAGACCGTGTGACCCTCAGCATCGGGGTGGTCAGTTCCCAGGTGCAGGACCATGATGCCGTGACCCCACAGATGCTGATCAAGGCCTCCGATGAAGCCCTCTATGAAAGCAAACATGCGGGGCGCAATCGGGCCACCTTCAGGGTTCTGCAGGAGGAACTGTCCTGAGCAGGGAAGAAGCTGGTGTGGGCATCACCTGCACCCGATTGCGCCCGGAGTTCTTGGCCTGATACATGGCCTGATCTGCCCGCTGAATGGCCACCTGCAGGACTTCACCGGGATGGAAACTGGAAACCCCAATGGACACCGTGACCCATTGCAGACGGCTGTTTTCAACCACCGGAGCGCAGGCCACCATCTGCCTGAGGTGTTCGGCGGTGGTGCGGGCCATTTCCAGGGAAACCCCTGGCATCACACACAGGAATTCTTCTCCGCCATAACGGGCCAGCATGGCGCTGGAACCCAGCAGCATTTCAATGCGTTCCACCATGGTTTTCAGCACCAGATCACCAAAAGGATGACCATGCAGGTCATTGATCTGCTTGAAGTGATCGAGGTCCAGCATCAGCAGTGCACCCTGGGAGGTCAGGGGATCCAGGTGGTGTTGCAGGTGACGGAACAACCCCCGGCGGTTCAGGCAGCCGGTCAGTTCATCGGTGGAGGCCATCTGCCTGCTGGATTTCAGGGCTTCTTGCAGGCGCTGGCGGGAACGCTGCAATTTTTCATGGCGTTGCAAAAGTTGATCGTGGGCCGTTTGCAGCTCCTGCAAGGCTTTGTGGTGCTGCTTTTGCTCTTCCAGACGTTTCTGGCGGTGTTTGCGAATTTGCTGCTGGATGTAAAGCAGGGCCATTCCCCATCCTGTAAAGCCCAGCGCCACAGACCATTGCCCGGGGTGGTGAGGATGACTCAGAAGCAACTGGACCAGCAGGCAGGCCAGCGGCAACAGATGGAAGGCAGAGCGCTTCAGTGAAGACCCTGGTCGCCGCCACACCTGCAAACTGACCGCAATCATCAGGGTCACGTGCAGCAAAGGCAGGGTGTGGGGCTGTCCCAGCTGGAAAATCAGGATGCTGCCCACGGACCAGCCCACCGTCAGACGGGCATCCAGGGAGAAAAATGGGCGGGGTGAACCCAGACTCGATTCCCCAGGCGATGTTCTGAGGTCTGTGACAAGTTGGAGCACCAGTTGAAGGGCCATGATGCCACTCCAGATCCAGGCCTGCAGAGGATGCTGGTGATGCAACTGCAAAAAGATCAGCAGCACCAGCAACATGGAAAACAGGTTTGCAAGCAGCAGGGGCTGGGCCAGCAAGGTCCCGGCAAGACGCTTCAAACTGAAAAAAGGCATGGAGGGTGTGGTGGTCTGTGTGGAAGATTGGGCATTGCGATGAAAGGGCAGCATTCAGAGGTCAATCAGCAAGCATGCTGGGGTGCTCCGTCTGAGGCACTTCTGCATGCTTTGTGCAGGTGAAAGGGAGACAAAAACCTGTTTTTGCCTCTGGGATGTGTTGAAAGGCCAGCAGTGTCTTGATCTGCATGGCTTCCATTCTATGCAAAAAATTACAATTTGGTAACAAGTTGCCTGGAATTCTGGTTCAGATCAGGGTTTTGTCAGGGCCAGATCTTTGCTTCTGGACACACACTTCAATGTTTTTCTGCACCTGGTCAAACTGTACCGATCCAGCTTGATTTGAACCGAATCAAATAAAGCAGTTCAATCAAAATTTTCTTCTGTCAGATTCTTTTTTTGTGGGACAAAGGTTGGTGGAGGTGCTTTTTGTGCCCTGGTCGCACAGAGATGAATTGGACTGGGGAAACCACCTATCCATCCATCGGGAGAATTCCGATACAAAGTTGTTACATTTATCTCTAGGATAAATGTCGGTTTTCACCAGAAAAATCAACAATATGGCCACGTGGCCATATTTGTCCTGATGTGTGAAATCAGAATGGAGATCCAAATGAAGAAGTACCTTCTGCTTGCTCTGGGAGTGTTGCTTGCTGCATGCAGCAAGCAAATCCCAGTTGAAACCACCCAGTCTGACATCACTGCCCAGGGAAGTGTGCTGTGCTCTTCTCAATCTGTACCTTCTGGATATGCCGTCACATCCATTTCTTACAGCTATGGTTGCCGGACCAGCCCTTATGCAGGGAGCGAATACAACACCTATGTCATTGAAAACCTGTCGGGCAGAAGCAGCTTCAATGGAGCCTGTGATGTGAAGCTGCCCCCTTACGGCTGGGTGGTGACGGGTTATTACAACAGCGGTGCCTGCAAATCCAGCGCCTACGAAAGCTACCGCTACAACACCTACAACCTGGTCAACACCTCTGGAAAAACCCAGATCAGCGGGGTATGCGACATGTCCAGCATTCCCAGTGGCTGGACCGTCAGCTCCAACTACTACAGTGCGGCCTGCAATTCCAGCTCCTATGACAGTTACCGCAACAACACCTACACCATTCGCAAAAACTGATTCCAGCTTCTGCAATGGGAGACAGAGCACCGGGAATGTCCCGGTGTTTTTTGCTGGATGGGTGGAATTTAGAACTCACAAAAAAGCCCTGAGCCCCCAGAACACCGCCATGCCCACCAGAATGCAGCTCCACAGCTGCCTGTGAAAGTAAAAAACAATCCCTGCCACCAGGGCAGCAATCAGGCGCACCGGAAATTCTTTGCTTTCTGAGCCAAAATTCAGCACCACCAGAGCAGTGAAAACACTGACCGGAATGAATTTCAGGAAGTGCAACCAGAAAGCCGGAACGCGGGCATTTCCCAGGCTCAGGCCCGCAAAGCGGGTGGCGTAAGTCACCAGGAACATCAGCAAGATGGGCAGAACAAATTTCATGCTTTCTCCTTGAAGGTCAGGGCTGCTCCCAGCATGCTGCCAAAAATCCCCACCAGCAGCACGCTGACCCCACCTTGCAGGTGCAGGACTTTTTGCAGCAGCAGGGCCAGCAATGCACTGAACGCGGCAACAATGAAAGCCGGGCTGTTTTTCAGGGTGGGCATCAGGAGGGCCAGAAAAGCCAGCGGGAACACGAAATCCACCCCGTACTGCAAAGGATCAGGAATGCTGCTCCCCAGCAGGGCCCCAATCAGTGTGAAGACATTCCAGCTCACAAAAACACTCATGCTGGCCCCCATCAGGTAAGCGTAACTGGGGTAATGGGCGTTGGCGGTGACGCCAAAAGCCTCATCTGTCAGGACCCAGGCGGCTTTGCTGCGTTGCAGGGGACCCAGCTTCAGGTTCTGGCTCACAGAGAGGCCATACAGCAGGTGACGTGCATTCAGCAGGAAAGTGGTGAGCACCACGCTGAACAGGTTGGCCTGCTGCAGGAACATGTTGGCTGCTATGAATTGCGCTCCACCTGAAAAGACCGTCAGGCTCATCAGCTGGGTTTCCCAGATGGATAGACCTGCAGTTCTGGCGAGCAGTGCGTAAGAAATGGCAAAGGGCAGAAAGCCAATCCACAGGGGAACAACGGCCAGAAAGCCCAGTTTAAAGTCAGATTGTCGGAGGGTCAGGGTCATGGTGCTCCTCGGGTTTGCATGGTTGGTGCTCCAGGCTGGGGTTCATTTGCCCCTTTAAGTAATATATTACATATTACAACCGAAAATGCGAATGTGCTACATTGAAGGCGATGTCACCCGTCCCTGCCGATCTGGTTCCCCTCAAACGTGCCCTGGCCCGTGACGAGGTGTACCGGACCCTCAAAACCTGGATCATCGAGGGCACCCTGGCTCCCCGAGAAAACATCCGCGACCAGGAACTCGCCACGACACTGGGGGTCAGCAGAACCCCGGTGCGGGAAGCCCTGCGCCGACTGGAAGACGAGGGCCTGATCGAGACCGCCAAGAACCGCTGGACCCGGGTGGCTCCCTTAAATTTACGCAGCAGCCAGCACGCCTACCCCATCATCGCCCACCTGGAAGACCTGGCACTGGAACTGGCTTTTCCCCAATTGCAGGAAGCAGACTTGCAGGCCATGGAGCAGGCCAACCGGGACTTCCAGGATGCCCTGAGCCAGCAGGATTCCCGCTCTGCCCTCAAAAACGACGAGGCTTTTCACGGGGTTTTGCTGCAAAAAAGCGGCAACCCGGAGCTGTACAAACTGGTCAGCGAGATGAAAACCCGCCTGATGCGTCTGGAATGGTATTACTACCGCACCCAGGGCAGTGCTGCCCCCAGCGTGACCGAACACTGGAATTTGTTGGAAGCCCTGAAAAAACACAATCTCCCAGAAGCCCGTGCTGCGCTTTCTGCCAACTGGATCAGCAGTGCCGGACGCCTGATGGATTTGCCAGAACCCTGATACATTGGATTTCACATGACCGACCTGAAAATTCTGCTTGAGCGCCTGGAAAGCCTGATGTCTTGTGAGACACAGATCCTGTCTGTGGACCAGATTCATGCGCTTTTTGAAGTGGTGAAATCCCACCCGGATCATGCCACAGAGGAGGCTGTTTCCCACCCTGTGACCTGCCAGGTGTATTTTCAGCAGTTTGCAAAGGGCACTGGACTGGATGTGCAGGGCTTCTCAGACCTCACAGGGCTTGCTCCACATGAGCCCGGGTCACTCCACACCGTGCGCTGTCTGCTGGATTTTCTGGATGTGCATCAGCAGGCCAGGGCACTCCTGGGGGATCAGGCCACCCGCTGGCTCTCCAGACGTTCACGTCAACTGGGCAACCGCAATCCTTTGCGTTTGATCCGACAGGGAGACACCCAGAGGGTCAAAGATCTGCTGGGAAGCCTGTCTTCATGAGGGAAGCTCTGGATCCTCATATGCAAGAAGCCCTGGAAAAGGTGTATCAGGTGTTTCAGAATGACACCCTGCATGACCGGGTGGAGGGATGCCCCTGCTGTGTCAAAAATGGGGACCATGCCCGGATCCGCTCAAAACCCCTGCGTTTTCTGGAAGCAGAGGATCTGTCCAGATACGCTTTCAAAGCCATGACCACCTGGGGCAGCGAAGAGGACTTCAGGCATTTCCTGCCCAGATTGCTGGAATTGCATGTGCAAAAGGGCAATTTGTTGCCTCTTTATAAACTTTCTTACGCCCACTGGACTTCCTGGTCAGAGGAAGAACAGGAAAGCGTGAGGGCCGTGCTTTTGCTGTGGTGGAAACAGCTGTTGCAAATTGAACCTCCAGCCAATGTGGGGCAGGACCTTGAAGAACTGGCCCGGGCAGAATACACCCTGGAGCCTTATCTGCAGCTCTGGGACAGCCAGGAATCCTGGGAACCCTGGGTTCATTTCGCTGAATTTGTGTATTTGAATCTGGCAGACCTGAAATCAGGCAAGTGGCTGAAAGAAAACTCCAGGCTTAACCAGCAGGTGCTGGCATGGACTTTGGACCCTCAAAAACTTCAAAAGATGCAGCTCTGGTATGAAGTGCGTCTGGACAGCCCTGAAGCAGATGAACTGGCCATGGGGCTGGATGTGCTGGGCTGGCATTTGTCAGAGAAATAAACCACCCCTCAGGGTTGAGGAAAGCATGTCTTCCGCCCTCGGCTCTCGGCCCTCGGCAACTGTTCTCCCTGTTCCCTTTTTGCAACAGGGGCGGGTTATATTGAGGGCATGACAACACAATCCAGCCAGGCGCTGTGGGCACCCTCGCCTGAGCGCATTCAAAACACGCTGCTGCACCATTTCTGGCAGCGTCTGGAACAGGAAACAGCACAATCCTTCCAGAGCTACACCGACCTGAACCGTTTTGCCCTGGATCATCCAGAAAAATTCTGGAGCTTCTTGTGGGACTTTGTGCAAATCCAGGCAGAAACCCGTGGGGCAACTGTTCTGGATGATTCTGCAGGCATGATGCTGTCCCAGTTTTTCCCAGAGGCCAGACTCAATTTCACGGAGAATGTGCTCAGGCATTCTGGTCCAGAGGAAGCCATCATCGAGCACAGCGAAACAGGCCGCAGAAGGTCCCTGAGCTGGGATGAATTGCGTTCCCAGGTGGAAAAGCTCTCTGCTTATTTTGTGGCTGCTGGGGTGAAACCTGCAGACCGCATTGCTGCCTGGATTCCCAATTGCCTGGAAGCTGTGGTCACTGCACTGGCAGCTGCACGCATCGGGGCCATTTACTCTTCCACCTCGCCGGATTTTGGGGTGGATGGGGTGCTGGACCGTTTTGGTCAGATTGAACCGGTGTTGCTGGTGGCTGCTGATAGATACACCTACAACGGCAAGCCCCAGAATTGCCTGGGAAAACTGGCTGAAATTGTGGAGGGCTTGCCCTCTGTGAGGGAAGTGCTGGTGGTTTCCTACCAGTCTGAAGACATGGACCTGCAAGCTGTTCCAAACGCAAAGCCATTTCTGCAGGCCATCCAGCATGACCTGCCCATTCCAGCAGCAGAGGCGTTTGAGTTCAACCACCCCCTTTACATCCTGTATTCCAGTGGAACCACCGGGAAACCCAAGTGCATTGTGCACCGGGCCGGGGGCATTCTGCTGAACCACCTGAAAGAGCACCAGCTCCACTGTGACATCCAGCCTGCAGACCGGGTGATGTATTACACCACCACCGGATGGATGATGTGGAACTGGCTGGTCACGGCCCTGGCCAGCAAAGCCACCATTGTGCTTTACGACGGATCTCCTTTCTGGCCCGGTCCTGAGCACCTGTTCAAAATTGCAGAGCAGGAGCAACTGAGCTTTCTGGGGGTGTCTGCAAAATGGATCGAATCCCTCAGGAAACTGGAGCTCTCTCCGGGTCAAAAACATGACCTCTCTGCTTTGAAGACCCTCGCTTCCACAGGTTCTCCGCTCTCGGAAGAAGGCTTTGAATACGTGTACTGCCACATCAAGTCTGACCTGCACCTCAGCTCCATTTCTGGGGGCACCGACCTTTGTGGTTGCTTTCTGGGAGGGAACCCTCTGGCTCCGATCCATCCCGGAGAATTGCAGGTTCCCATGCTGGGCATGGGCATTGAGCTGTACTCAGAGGAAGGCAAACCTTTGCAGGGTCCAGCCACCGGAGAACTGGTCTGCACCCGTCCGTTCCCTTCTCAGCCTTTGCAGTTCTGGAACGATCCGAACCACCAGAAGTATCAGGCGGCTTACTTTGAGCGTTTCCCCGGCGTCTGGCACCATGGTGATTTTGTGCAAAGAACAGAAACCGGATTCCGGGTGCTGGGGCGCAGTGATGCCACCCTCAACCCCGGAGGGGTGCGCATTGGGACTGCAGAAATCTACAGGCAGGTGGAGTCTTTCCCCGAAATTCTGGAGGCCCTGGTGTTCATGCGCAGTGTGGGTGGGGAAGATCAGGTGGTGCTGCTGGTGCGCCTGAAAGATGAGGCCCTGCTGTCCGCAGACCTCAAAAAGCAGATCCAGCAGAAAATCCGCCTTTCCTGCACCCCACGCCATGTTCCGGGCCGCATCGAAGCCGTGCCAGATTTGCCCCGCACCAAGAACGGCAAATTGCTGGAACTGGCCGTCACCGATCTGGCCAATGGTCGCCCGGTGCGCAACGTCACAGCTGTGGCCAATCCGGAAGCCCTGGACCAGATCCGGAGCCTCTTTGCCTGAACAAAAGCTGGAAAAGAGAATCCCTGGTGTGACACATCGAAAACCCTACTGCTGCGACGTCGCAGCAAAAACAGCCCCCTCTCACATCCTGACTGGAGACCCCACATGCCAAAAGCATTGATTGTTTACGGAGGCTGGGAAGGCCACGCGCCCGCCCAATTCAACACCTGGTTCAGACAGCGTCTGGAGCGCAACGGTTTTGAGGTGCAAAGCCTGGACCGCATCGAGGACATCACCCCGGAGTCGGTGCAGGTGGATCTGATCGTGCCGCATTGGACCATGGGCAAACTCACCCCGCAGGCCAGCCAATTGATCCGCGAGGCTGTTCTGAACGGCACCGGGCTGGCAGGGATTCATGGGGGGATGGGAGATGCTTTCCGGGAAGACACCGAATTCCAGTTCATGACCGGAGGGCAGTTTGTCTGCCACCCTGGAAACATCCGGCCTTATTCAGTGCAGATCAAAGACCACGACCATCCCATTTCGCAGGGATTGCAGGATTTTCAGGTGCAAACCGAGCAGTACTACATGCATGTGGATCCTGCCAACCATGTGCTGGCCACCACCACCTTCGATGACCAGCATGCCCCCTGGATTGCTGGAACGGTGATGCCCATTGCCTGGACCCGTCAGCACGGCAAAGGTCGGGTCTTCTACCACTCTCTGGGACACGCCCTGTCGGACATGCAGGTGCCCGAGGTGGAAGCCCTGACCCTGCGGGGCTTCCTCTGGGCAGCCAGAAAGGAATGAACTTCTGGAAATGGACAGGCCACCAATAAAAACCATGACTATTTTTCACTGTTGATCTGTTTGTCCTCAGGGCACATCTGATTTCAAAGGAGGTTGCCATGAAACGCCAGATCCTGCTGTCTCTGGTTGCATGTGCTGCCCTTGTCAGTGACCAGACCTGGGGCGGCTGAACCTTTCGGCTGTCATTCCAGCAGCCCCATCCTACAGGTCCCATCCCACAGAAAGACAGACCGGAATGTTCCGGTCTGTCTTTTGTTTTTTGCTTTTTGTGCTGTTCCTGTTTGCTCAGGGGATGTAGCGGGCCAGCACGAAATCGTTGGCTTTGCCATCAATGAAAGTGGAGCCCGTCAGGATGATCTTGTTGTCGCCGAGCACTTTGACCGCCTGGGCGGTGTCGCTGCTGGGGGCAGCAGAGGTGATCACTTTGCCATCCTTGCCGTAAGTGTTGTCCAGGGTGCCGTTGGCGTTCAGGCGGGCCAGGGCCAGATCATAGCTGCCCACGCCGGTTTTGGTGCGCCCAACCAGCAGCAGTTTCCCGTCATTTTGCAGGGCCAGTGCATTGCTCTGGTCCACTCCGGTGCCTGCCCCAAAGCTGACAGTGGTGGTGCCAGCATTGCCGAAAGTGCTGTCCAGGGTGCCGTTGGCGTTGTAGCGCACAGCCACGAAATCTTCATCGGTGGTGTTGTTGACAGCAGTGCCAGAGACCACGATCTTGCCATCGCTCTGGATCACCAGGCCGCTGGCCCTGTCGTTGCCTGCCACCACAGAGGTGACGGTCTTGCCTGCGGTGCCGAAGGTGCTGTCTGGAGTGCCGTCGGTGTTGTAACGGGCCACCACCACATCGGTGCTGCCTGCAACAGTGGTGTAGCCTGCCACCACGATTTTGCCATTGGCATCGAGGGCCACAGCAGCGATTTCATCGTGCCCGCTGCTCACCACATCCACTTTTTTGCCGCCAGTGCCAAAGGTGCTGTCCAGCACACCGTTGGGGCTGTAGAGGGCCAGGGCGAAGTCCCTGCCTGTGCTGGTCACGGTGGTGCCTGCCAGCAGGATTCTGCCGTCGTTCAGCACGGCGATGCCGTTGGCCTGATCTGCTGCCGAACCTGCACCGATGCTGCTGAGGACCTTGCCACTGCTGCCGAAGGTGAGGTCCCGGGTGCCATTGGAGGTGTACTTGACCAGAGCGAAGTCAGCGCTGGTGCTGGAACCCCCACGGGCAATGCCAGCCACCAGAATGGAATCGTCAGGCAGCACTTTGATGGTGCGGGCGGTATCACTGCCTGCACTGGCGTTGGCAACGTTGGAAACGTGATCAATCACCATGCCACCGGTGCCGAAGCTGGTGTCCAGAGAGCCATCTGCATTGTGGCGCACCAGGGCGAAGTCGTAGACGTTGCCGGTGCCGGGCATGTTGAGGTTGAAGGTCTGACCCACCTGGATGATTTTGCCAGCATTGTTGCCCTGGCTTTGCAAATCCAGGCCAAAGCTCTGGTCGTCGTTGGAGCTGACACTGGTGATGTCGATGCCCAGGCCCCCTCCGAAGGTGTGGTCACGCAGGCCGCCCGAGGGAACCACGGCAATGTTGAGGGATTTGTTGAAGGTTCCGCCAGCACTGTCGGTCACCGTGACGGTGAGGGGAATGCTGGTGGGGGTGAGGCCGATGGCCTGGTCTGCTTTGAGTTTCAGCACCCCGGCCACCACTTCAAAACGGCTGTCACTGACGGTGTAGCTGTAGATGTCTGCCACACCGCTGTCAACGGGGGTCAGGTTGCCCACCACGGCACCTGCAGTGTAAGAAGCCACATTGGTGGAGCTGACGTTGATGCCCGTGGGAGCAGTGTTTTTGCTGATCACCACTTCAGGGCTGCTGCTGGTGCCGGTGATGCGCACGTTTTGCAACAGGGTGCCGCCGGAGAGGGTGGAACCATTGAGTTTGAGCACATTCCAGCCTGCAGGTGCACTGCCCAGGCCAGCGATGGTCTTGTTGGCCTGCTCGTCTTCGCTTTGCACAATGCGAGGAGCGGCGGCATCGTCTTTGACCACCATGAAAAGCACATGCACGGACCTGAGCAGGCAGGCAGAGAAAGGCACCTTGTAAGCAAAGGTGACCTTGCCATCGTACTGGTACAGGTTGGGGTTGGCGGGGAGGGTGCGGTCGTAACTGGTGCAGGAGGTGTTCAGGCAGTGGCGCACCGCGAAGCCCCAGGGGAACACATTGTTGGTGCCTTGCAGGTGCTGGATTTCGTTTTCGGTGTAGTACACCAGGTCCGAGTAGGCGCTGTTGGCCATGGTGGTGTAGTGGTTGGGCTCAATGCTGTTGGGGCTGATGGAAACCGAAGATCCATGGGTGGGCATGATGCGGTTGGCCACAGCAGAGCTGTAGAACACCTGGTTGTAGGCATCACGCATGCTGATGATCGAGGTGTGGTCGATGGTGTAGTAGCTGTCCATCGCCAGAAAGGTGACGTTTTTCTGCTGGGGATATGCGGTGGAGCCTTTGCCGTTGCGCACCTTGTAGGTGGACATCAGGATGCGTTCGTGGTCGTTGTCCAGCCAGGGGTTGCCGTTGCTGAGCAATTGCAGGTCAATGCCCTGGGGAATCTGTTCGAGGCTCTGGGGAACAAACTGGCCATTGGCATCTTTTTGCACCCACTGAAACTGGGGGTTTTCTCCGATGGTCATGTCCACATAGCCCAGAATGTTGGAGGGGTTGTTGGAGGGAGGGGTCACCTGGTTCACGCGGGGGGTGGTTCCGCAGGCGGCGAGCAGGGTGGTGAGGGCCAGAAGTGCACAGAAACGTTTGTTCATGAAAAACCTCTTGTGTGCTGGGATGCTTGTCCAGACCAGACAGTGAGAAGACAGCGTTGGCGAACAGCATGGAAAGACAGGGCGGGTCTGAGACAACAAACCACCCCACACCTGTTGCAAAAGTTTTGACCGGTTTGATCACTGTTTTGATCCGGGTCAACAGGTGCCATAAAAAGACCCATCAGAAGGGTCAGGGTTTCTGATTGAGGCAAATCTGGATTGTGAGGTGGGTCAGTCTGTTCCCGAGTGCATCATCACAACAGCAACAGGCTGCAGGTGTGGTGCTTCACTCTTGTGGGCACCCCTGGGGTGCGTTCCGGGTCAAAGCCTCCTTGCCAGGAATGCCACCCGTGCCCTGCATCCGACATGTAAGCAAAACATTACGGGTTCATTAACCTCTTTTTCAGATTATTCCACAAAGAGGGCTTTTTATTCAGATGCCCTTCATGTGGCTGCCTAGACAGATTTTTCTTCTGGGATCTGGAGGAGCCACAAGATGTTGAAAATCCTGAAATGTCCTTGAGGCTGGCTTCAGCATGCCTGAAGCTGGATCAATCCGTTGACCATCAAAAGCACCAGGATGCTTTGTCTTAACAAGGTCCAACCTTCTTGTGGATTTTGCTGCATGCTTTTGAAATTTTCTGAAAACTTTGATGAGCCATGAAATCATTTTTCAAAGGCTTTTCTTTGTATGATGCGGGCACCATCATTTGCATTGGAGGCCCCTGTGAACATCCGAATGGCACTGAGCCTGTTGACCTTCTGTTTGCTGCCACCTGCCCTGGCTGCCGATCCGCTGTATCTCAATCCTGAAGCTCCACTGAAAGAGCGGGTGACCGACCTGATCTCCCACCTGAGCCTGCAAGAGAAGGTTTCCCAGCTCATGGACCAGGCCCCTCCGGTGTTCAACGATGTGCTGGACATTCCAGGTTACGGCTGGTGGAACGAGGCCCTGCACGGCGTGGCCAGAAATGGTCTGGCCACCGTGTTCCCGCAGGCCATTGCCCTGGCCGCCACCTGGGACGAAAAGCTGATGCATCAGGTGGCAGATGCCATTTCAGACGAGGCAAGGGCCAAGTACCAGATCGCCAAACTGAATTACGACACCACCCGTTACCAGGGGCTGACGTTCTTCAGCCCCAACATCAACATTTTTCGGGATCCGCGCTGGGGAAGGGGCCACGAAACCTATGGAGAAGACCCTTATCTGACCGGAAAAATGGCGGTGCAATTCATCAAAGGCATGCAGGGAGATGACCCCAGATACCTGAAAACCGTGGCCACAGCCAAGCATTTTGCGGTGCACTCTGGACCAGAAGGCTTGAGACACAGTTTTGATGCCAGGGTCAGTTTGCATGACCTTTATGACACATATCTTCCCCAATTTGAAATGACCGTCAAGGAAGGCAAAGTGGAGTCGGTGATGTCTGCCTACAACCGCCTGAATGGGGTGCCCGCCAGTGCCAGTCCCTTTCTGCTCACAGACTTGCTGCGCAACAAATGGGGGTTTCAGGGTTACGTGGTGACCGACTGCTGGGCGTTGTACGACCTGTTCAATGGACATCAATACAGCAAGAACATTGCTGAAGCTGTTGCTGCTTCCATCAAAGCAGGGGTGGATCTGGAGTGTGCAGATGCTTTCAGAACCGGCATTCCCCAGGCATTGCAGCAGGGCCTGCTGACCGAAAAAGACCTGGACACTGCCCTGGAAAGGCTTTTTACGGCCCGTTTCAAACTGGGCATGTTCGACCCGAAAGATCGGGTGCCCTACAACCAGATTCCTTACTCGGTGGTGGACTCTGCAGAAAACCGCCAGCTGGCCCGCCTTGCTGCCCAGAAATCCCTGGTTTTGCTGAAAAACCAGAACAATCTTTTGCCCATTTCTTCAGCGGTGAAATCCATCGCGGTGATTGGCCCAACCGCCAGTGATGAAGACGTGCTGCTGGGCAATTACAACGGCACCCCCTCAGAAAGCACCACCCTGCTGGAGGGGCTGCAAGAAGCGGCGCAGGAAAAAGGCATCAAACTCTCTTACAGCAAAGGCTCTCCCATCCTGGGCAGTGAAAATCCTTACTTGCCAGAGGCCTTGCAACAGGCAAAAGATGCAGATCTGGTGGTGCTGGTGCTGGGCATCACCCCCCATCAGGAAGGCGAGGAGAACGAGAGCCCGGACAACCCCAGTGGAGACCGCAAAGACATCAGGCTCCCACAGGTGCAAGAAGACCTTCTGAAAGCTGTGATCGAAACGGGAAAACCCGTGGCACTGGTCCTGACGGGAGGCAGTGCCCAGGCGATTTCTTATGCCAGAGAGAAAGCTGGAGCCATTCTGGTGTCCTGGTACTCCGGTGAGGAGGGAGGGCATGCTGTGGCAGATGTGCTGTTTGGCAAGAGCAATCCTGCCGGACGGCTTCCCATCACTTTTTATTCTGGATTGCAGGACCTGCCCGATTTCAACGATTACGCCATTCAGGGCAGAACCTACCGTTATTACCAGGGCAAGCCCCTGTGGGGTTTCGGGTATGGCCTGAGTTACAGCAGCTTTGGATACTCTGCCCTTGCTTTGTCCAGCAAGACCCTCTCTGCCAGCGACGGCCTGAAAGTGACCGTGCAGGTCAAAAACACCAGCCAGCGGGACGGGGAAGAGGTCAGCCAGCTGTACATTCGACCCAGAAATGCACCTGCAGGCAGCCCCAGACAGTGGCTGGCAGGATTTGCTCGCACCCCATTAAAGGCAGGAGAATCCCAGCAACTGCAATTCCAGCTGGGTTTGCGTGAACTGGGTCTGGTCAATGAACAGGGAGAGCGCCTGATGGTGCCCGGAACCTATGATGTGTTTGTGGGAGGCAGTCAGCCTTCAGAAGCAGATTTTTCTGGGCAGCAGGCCACTTTTGTGATCCGTTGACTCCAGCGTCAAACCAGAGGGCAGCCTGTCAGGGCTGCTCTTTTTCCAGTTCTTGCTCTGTTTCTTTGGATTTCCCGTTCACAAATCCATACACTGAAACCGCCAGAACCACAGCGCCGATTCCCGCACCCACCTCCAGCACCCCCCAGTCGTTCAGGTGTTCAATCACCAGAGAGAAGAAAGCCACCACCAGGGCCACCACCGAAACATTGACCAGTTTGTCTTTCAGGTCCGTGAAGGATTTGACCTCCAGAAAAGAGGGAATGCTGTCGATTTTCCCCACAAACAGGGAGTAAAGACCAAAACCAATCACCAGCAGTGCAGTGGCGACCAGCAGTGCATCGGCCTGTTCGATGCTGGCCACCAGCAGATTTTTTCCGGTTTTGGCTTCGCTGATGTGCTGCAGCGATTCTTTTGCCAGCACAAAAGTGCGCACGGCCACGAACAGGAACATCAAGAAAGAGAGGATCAGGCTGGACACCACGCCCAGCACTGCAATCAGGCGGGTGAGACCCAAGAGGCGTTTCATGGGTGTTCATTGTACCCGGACAGAACCTGAACCGATCAGGATGGAGGGCATTGGTTGTTTTTGGGTGATGCCATGAGGGATTTTCTTCTTGTAGAAAGGGATTTGATCAGAAATACCTGTCTGGACACCTCATGTGAATTGATCTTAATACAACCTCACCAAATCCTTATGATGCTGTATTCTGGTAACAGAGGTGAAATGATTCTATAAAATTGTCTGTTCCAAAATCCAATCGTTCCATAGCTTTCCACACACTCCAAGAGGTCAATAAATGCACAATCTGAAACGCGGTCTGGTGCTGCTTGCAGCACTCGGATTGACTGGCTGTGGGCTGTTCACGCCCCCAGCTGTTAAAAGTCCGTCCCCAAATCCCACCACCGAAATCACCCCGGACATCCTTCCCCTGGGCACCGTTCCCCTGTGCACCAACATCCCTCCAGGTGGCAATTATCCCTATGGCAGCAGTGGACCGATGTGGAGACAGTGGGTGTACCTCAATGATGGCACCACTCCCCTCAATTACTCCAGTTTCACCACGGACCTGCCTGCTTCTGGCAACGTGAGCCTCAACACCTATGTCTACAACAGCACAGGTGGCGTGACCTACCCCAGCCCGCTGATCTACCAGTACCTGTACAGCCCTGCCGTGTCCATCTCCGGGATCGAGGTGTCCACCGGAAAAACCGTTCCACAGCTCACCCTGTCTGCCAGCGCCAGCTATGGTCCGCTGTATTCAGGCAGTGCCAAACAATATGACCTTCCTGTGGTCAGCATTGCCAACACCTTCAAACTGCTGGATGCCAGTGGCAACGTGATCAAGGATGCCAGCGGCAACGAGATCATCAATTCAGGCAGCCAGACCTACACCCCAAGCATCAACGGAAACCGGGTGCGCTTCCCCGGAGGGCAGAACCTGAAGCTGGAGTTCTACCTGGACCCTGCAGCGAAGACCCGCAAGGAGATCATTCAGGCGACCTACAAGGATCCCACCACAGGAGCCAACAAAACCGACTGGGTGAAGGTGGACATGCCGTATCAGGAAGCCTACCTGAAGGTGACCACCCCCAGTTATGTGGTCTACGAGCCCACAGGAGTGAAAACCTACCAGACCAGCATAAACCCCTTGCCCAAATTCAAGTTCATCCTGCGGGGATACAACAACAGCGTGACCAATGACCGCAGATTCCTGATGCACCAGGGGATTGCTTACACCCGTCCCAGCACCATTGCTTCTGGGGATCAGGTGGCCTTGAACAGCTGGCTGGACACCCGTGCAGATTTTGTGCTGGGCTGGAACCTGTACAACCAGAAAATTGCTTCTGCAACGCTGGATGCGAACGGGGAACCTGTGGTGAATGCTGCCACTGCAACCACCCAGACCAACTGGAACCTGGGCACCCCTGGATATGCCAACGACAAGAACTGTATCAGCAAAACCTTTGCAGTGGAGAAGGGAATCTACCAGCGGCATTCTGTGATCATGCCTGCTGCACCTGTGTCTCAGAAAGCAACGTTCAGCGATACGCAACAGGGCCTCAAAGCAGAATACTTTGACAATGCAGATTTCACCAACAAGAGGTTGGAGCGTCTGGATGCTGGTGTGAACTTTGACTGGGGAGGGTATTCACCAGCACCTTATGTTTCTCCTGAGAGCTACAGTGTGCGCTGGAGTGGGAGCATCAAGCCCCAGTACAGTGAAGAATATACTTTTTACTTTGCAAAAAATAGTGATGCACTAAGTCGCGTTATAGTCAATGGAAAAGTTGTAATCGATAATTGGAGTGAAAACACATTATCTGTGGGTGCTGGAACTATAAAGCTTAATTCTGGAGAGTTGTACGACATATCTATTTGGTACAAAAGAAATTCTTCCCAAGAAAAAATAATTCTCGAATGGTCTAGTCAAAGCCAGTCGCGATCTCCTGTGTCGTTTCAGACGCTTAATCCCATATCTCATCCAAAAAATGAAATCATGGGTATTTTAAGTACAAGCATAGAAGCAAGAGACATTGCATTTACTCCCGAAAGTGCTCTTGTGCACAAGTTTTCTGAAGGAACGTATAGAGTTAGGATTACTGGAAACTATTTGGGGAAAGATAAAATATATCTTATCAATATTAAAAATCGGATTATAGAAGGAATTTATAGCATCTCTATTTTAGGAGAGAAAGCTATTTTCGAAGACTTGCAAAGACATAAGAGTATTGAAATAGGGAATGTTGTGGATTTTGTAAATTCTTCTAATTTGCTTAATTCTGAATTTACTAATAGTGTTGGAAGGAAAATATTAATCGAGTACATTCACCCACTTTTGAGGAACTCAGAATCTGAAAATCAGACACTTAAAAAGCAAAATATTGTTATGGACTCACTGGTTAGATCTAGTAGTTGTGATTCTTGCAAATCTTTACTCGATAAAGTATTGGATGGGGAAAAGAATTTTCTTAAAAATTTGGCAATTGATGTTGCTACTTCTGTTGGGGCAATGGCTGGATGCAAGGGTCTTAGTTCCTATGCGTTAGCGTTGTGTCTTCTTGGTACTGGCGCTTTGCAATTGAATGATAGTTATGACGATAACTTGGACGCATTTTCTAAAGATGAAATGCTGTATTTTAGCTGTGTATTTTTTGGGAGAAGTTTTTACGATGTAGTTTCTCAGCTTAATGTAATAGTACCTCCATGTCCACATGGATTTACATACTGGCCGAAATACTTTGAGACTACTGTAAGTGTAAGAGATGAAGTTGTTGTTCCTATTACAATTAGAAATAATGATAATTCTGTCCTTAATTTAGCGATATCTAATTATATTGTGGGTCATGGTATTGGATCTGGTGTTGCAGCAACTGTTGAAACTCCTCCAGGTGCGGCAACCTTACTTGCTCCAGGTGCATCAACAACATTTAAAGTTCGTTTCGTATGCACATTGCCTTCTGTATGTACAGATTATGAAGCAGTTACTAGTTTTTCTGTGAAAGATCTGATTATACCTGAAGCTCCGTATCCAGATGATGCTGTTAATCCTTCTAATTGGGGTGATAAAATTGAGATGACTTATCAAAAAATTCATTTTCTTCCTTATGTATCGGTTGATGCATATAGAAATCCAGCTAGAACTAATGAATACTTATTTGCAAAATCTGGTCAGAGATTTAATTTGTATTTAGCGTTAGATGGTTTTGTAAATCCAGATAAATCTAAAATCTCATGGGATCTGCCGGAAGGTGCTAGTATTGTGGGTTACCCGAAAGGCATGACAGATCAATCCGAAATCGTTGTAGAGTTGCCTAAAAGAAATTCTGATACAAGTGTGAAATATATTACAGGAATTTATAATGACTACAAGCAATATGGTCAAGATAAATTTGCTGTTTCCATGTATCCAATCAGTATTTCTGCTCTTAGTAATAACTCGGGATCAATTTTAACAACTGCCGGAAAAAAATATATTATAAATGTAGATGTGCAAAATGATGCTACACAGCTATCTGATGGTTACACAACAAGAAAATGGGACTACTCTTATACGGGTAGAGGGGGAATTAATATTCTTGATGATTATAGGCTTGAATTCACCGCTCCTGTGGCATTGCCCAATGATACAACTGAATATATTGTTTTCACTAGTAAAAATGACCCTTCAAAGAGAGTCACTTTTTATATTGGATTGACTCCTGTTTCTGTAGTGATTTATAGACCCCCTAATGAGCAAGAATATAATTACAGTGGTGAGGCAACTGTAGAGTCGGGTCAAATTATTAATTTACGTGCCTCTGTTGGCCCTGATGCCAATAATTCAGGTGTTACATGGAGTATTCAAGGACCTGGAAGTGGTATTGTAGGATCTGATCCTCTTGATTTCACTTATATTGCACCAAGAAACACCTCTGGAAACCCAGAGGCCATTGTTGAAGCTCGAAGCAAAATAGATCCTACAAAATTCTTTAGGTACACTGTAAAGATCAAATCAATATATGTATACTTATGTGGGGGAAACTATTGTGAACAAAGCGGGACCGTATTTTCGGGAAACTATCCCTTTAGTGGAATGGCGGTAAATGATTACAGAAATTATGGTGCAATAGAGTATACCAGTGAGATTAAACCTATAAATGGATATCTTCCTGTCCCTCGTAACTGCAGTACGCAGACGGTTCCACTGGTGGTTTCTGCTAGAAGCATTGGCGATCCCAGCAAAACAGCAACACTTACTTTTTACATCTGGCCTTCCAGTTGCTAAATTTAGAATTAAAGACTCAGTATTTAAAAGAAGACATGAGATAGAGAAAGTGATTTGGGGACAATTTAAATTGTCCCCAAATCACTTTTGGAAGTCGCAATTTCTCCTCTAGAGACTCAAATACTGTCTTTATATCACTGATTATAATTTATGTATGGAAATCTTATACTCAAAATGATTCATCTTAAAATAAGTTATTGTGTTTATTTGTACCATCAATACGGTGAGCAGAAAATTGTATACTTTGGCATTTCTTGAACTTTTGTTTTGCTGACACGAAAGCAGCACTACTACATGTCCATAAATGAGGACGGTACCCTTGATTTATTCCTGAGCATTGGATTTTTTGGTTTGGGGTGACATCCATGCCTCCTCGGGAGCTCTGGCCAGTGCTCCTGGGAGCCGAATCCCTTCAACCTACAGGCAGTGCTCCATTTGAATCCATTAACTGAGATTTTGCACCTATGCGGGACTGTTTGGCCCATTCAGCAAAAACTCATCTGAGACAACAAAAATGGGCAGAGTG